>QHXH01000497.1 GCA_003222855.1 Acidobacteriota bacterium | reverse complement strand
GAATCGGCCCGAAGGTCCCGTAAGAATTAAACCGCGCCAGAAATTTGTCGCCATCGGTTATCTTGTATTCAACAAAGTACGAAAACCGGAGGGCGATGTTGTCCTGTGTTAGTACCTCCTGATTGCTAACGGTCAGAAGACGAGGCGTGGTTGGCAAGACAATCACTTCAAGCTCAGAAAAGAAATCGAACAGCTTATAAATATCGGGACCGAGCGTCCGGGCCAATTGATTTCGCCGAAACAAATAGCCCACATGATTGGGGCGCACCGAAACCTTTTTTCTGGATAATCTAATCACCGTAAAATAGTGCGCCGTTGAAAGCGAGAAAGCACCACAATCCGAGGGATGCCAGTTAAGGCGCGGCAATTACCACGCCGGTATCCCTGGCGTCGCAAGTCCTCATGTGGTTTGCGTTTGCACGCCGCTCTCCCGCTTTCTTCAGCATGAGTCGGTTATGAGCCGATTGTTGACCACAACAAACGGGGAGTCGAACCCCTCGAGGCTTGTCCCGCAATGCCCTGCAACTTCACAAGCCCCGATTGTCACAGGTGGCGGTTATCGGAAAATATAGAGCATGCGCGCGATTTCGCCAATCTCATTCGCGCGCAGCCTGCGCCAACAACTCAATTAGCTCCTCTCGGGTCAACGAAATCTTTCCGGATCCGTTGGCCGACGATGAAGAAGAACGAGAAGGCCGATCCCCAGTCGGACAAGCGAGATTTGTTTCGTGCAAATAACCGCAAGCCTGACAGCGGGCGCCTTGATCGAGATAGCCGGCTGACTCGCGCACATTGATCAGTTTTTCGATCGCCTCCGGTGAAAGATTTCGCGAGCCGCCAAGAACGCGCGCGAGGATGGCAATCTTCGCGGTGTGCTCGAGTGTCTCCAAACGGTCGAATGCCTGCCAAAGATCCGATCCATAGGCCACCGCGCCATGATTCGCCATCAACAGTGCGTTGTGATGCTTCACCAACGGCCGCATGGCGTCGCTTAATTCATCCGTCGATGGCGTTCCGTATTCAGCCAGCGGGACACAGCCGAGCGTCAATATCACCTCGGAAAGAATTGGCTGATCTATCGCCAGCCCGGCAACTGCGAATGCCGTTCCGTGCGGTGGATGAGCATGACAGACAGCTTTCACGTCAGGCCGCTCGCGATAAATCAAAAGGTGCATCGCCAACTCGCTCGAGGCTCGTTGATTATTCAACGAGCGGCCGTCAAGATCCGTAATCGCAATCAAGTCTTCCGTCATCCGGCCTTTGCAGGTCATCGTTGGCGTCGCCAGGATGCGGCCGTCATCAAGCTGCACGCTCACATTTCCGTCGGACGAAACCACATAGCTGCGCTCATACATCAGATGACAGATGCGCAGGAGGTCTCGGCGTGCGGTTTGCTCATCCATATCGGCGAAAAATTCAATTAAGGCGAAAGACGCATTCCACGAGTCCGTGAGTCGGCACAGGCTTGCCTTCGCTTTGAAAGGGAATGAAATTGATCTGCTTCACTGCGGCAACGGCGATCTCAACCAACTCGCGCGATTGCGGCGCGGTCGGATCGATTCCTATCACTTCGATCCCGGCTCGCTTACGAGTCTTTGGCAAATCCTGCGAGATTCCTTTCACTTCATCATCGGGAAATGCTTCCGTCGGCTTCAAATTTCACTCTTAATTGTAAGACGCCCTGCTTACCGGGTTTTGCGACCGCCTGAGTGTACTGCGAATCGGGCGGCGAAAGAATTTTCACATCAGCATTCTGCCTCCGTCCGCCGTCCGCATACATCACGTTTTCATCAATCAGGTTCGTTGAAAGGATGTGAAGTTCTGGGGCTGGAGTTCGCTTGTCCTCGCGCGGCGCACTAAACGTGGAACTACTTTCGGTGCGGGATGAGTTTTGTCTTTGCCGATTAGATTTGATTATCACGACGCTTGCGGCCAGAACCGCTGCCGCGAGCGCAAGTACGAATGAAATAACCAATTTATTAGACCGTATCATTGTTGTGACTTGCTATAACCTTCGGCCCGTGTTCTCGATAGCTTCTTCTAATCTGGTCGCGTCCCGACGTGCTTTCGTTATGCGCTTACTCTGAGGTTGCGCCAGAAAGTACGACAACGATTCCAGCGAAGTCGTCAGGTCAACCGTCTTCACTTTCACGCCCAAACGCGCTTTCAACGGCGCTGGCGCAAAATTCAGAACTGCTTTTACTCCCGCGGTCATAACTTGATTGAGGACTCTTTGCGCGGCGCGCGCGGGAACCGCGATCACAGCAACATCAATGTTCTGATCGCGCACGACTTTCGTGATTTTGTGCACGTCAAAGATTGGGATGCCGCCACCCGTGCGCCCGCCAACCTTCGTCTCGTCGTTATCAAATAACGCCACGACGGTGAAATTTGATTTATCGAGTCCGTTGTAATTCGCCAGCGCGGTTCCCAGACGCCCCGCGCCCACAATTCCGACGCGGTGCGGTTTGTCGAGCCCGAGGATCTTAGTGAGGTCCGCTCTCAAATCTTCGATGTAATAGCCGGTGCCGCGCACGCCGAACTCGCCAAAGTACCCGAGGTCTTTTCTTATCTGGGCGGAATTAAGATTGAATTGTTCGGCCAGCTCTTGCGATGAAACTGTCTTGATTCCGGCTGACGCCAATTCATTAAGACAGCGCAAATACACACTCAAGCGATTAGTCGTCAGCTCTGAAATCTTTTCTCTCTTCATAGCGAGCGAGAAAAGTATAACGCTGATACGACTAAGCGAAAAGCGACAGGTTTGCGATTGAAAACATATTTACGCGATAATCCGCCGCGAGTCGCAGAACCACGAACCGTAGTGAGCGGGTGAAAGAAAGCGGGCAGGATGCCCGCGAACCGCAGGCAAGGATGCCTGCGCTCCGGTATGATCGCGCATCTATCAGGCACACTGCTTTCAAAGCAACCGACAGCGGCAATCATCGATGTCGGCGGCGTCGGCTATGAAGTCGCAATTCCGGTTTCGACTTTTTATGAGCTCGGCGAAAACGGATCTCCGGTGCAGTTGCGCGTCTATACGCATGTCAGTCAGGACGCGATCCGGCTTTATGGATTCAAGACGGCGCGCGAACGCGAATTGTTTCTGCAATTGATTTCGGTGAACGGTGTGGGGCCAGGATTAGCAATCAAGTTGCTGTCGGGAATGAATGCCGACGAGATGATCGCGGCGATCCGCACAAATAACCTG
>QHXH01000496.1 GCA_003222855.1 Acidobacteriota bacterium | reverse complement strand
TCATTTCATTTCTCCCTTGCTAGTTTTGAAATTGTTAACTTCCGAAAGATATACGCGGCTCGCCGCACGATCGGATTTAGCGATTGATGAGAATTATGATCAGAGAATGCCGATTAGGAACTCGGCGTGCTGAGGTAAATTGCGCCGGTGGGAACTGCGGATCCCCTTTTAGGCTCCAGCGTGATCGCAATGACGGCGTTTTGCATCGCGTCTACGGGCATCTGTTCGGGGAGCAGCGCGTGACCCGAGGAGTCGACTGTGAATATTCTTCCGGGCACGGGTGAATGGCCTTTGGGAATGAACCAAAGCTCGTAAGCTTTGTCGGCTGGTGTTGCGGGCAATCCATCGGCCAACAAAACTGCCTTGCCGGTTTTCTGATCGTAGACAAAAGACCCCCGAGCGTTTTGTGCAGTCTGGCTCCCGGCCAGTTCCAAACGTTTCGCATCGGGAGAATTGAGCAGGGCGAGGGCTTCGCGTTGTCGCGCCAGCATGTCGCGATCTCGAGCCAACTCGTGCTGTTGATTATTAAGTTGATGATCGAGTTGAACGATCTCCTGTCGCAGTTTTACCTCGCGGCGCCAAAGCACAACTAGCCCTATCAGCAGCGCCAAAAACGCCAACCCGGCAGCCAGGCGGAGTCCCATCGTCCAAACGTTCCAGTTAGCTCGCGGCTTCAGCGGCACAACCCGGCCAGTCAATACGGCGCCAGGGCTATCGCCGGTTCGTTTCACGCGCACACTCTCGAGAATTCGAGCACGGACTTCGGGGCCGGGTGTGGCGGGCTCTGCCGCATAAGCCAGGAGAGCTGCGCCATCTCGTAGCGCGACTAACTCAGCTCGACACTCTGCACAGGTTTCCAGATGCGCCTCGAGCTCGCGCGCCTCAGACACTTCCAGCGCGTCGAGTGAATGTGGAACCAATAACTGCTGATATACCTGATGCTCCATTAAACTAAGTCGCGTGCTGTGCCCAATAATTCTCGTAATTTGATCAGTCCCGAACGCATCCGTGTCTTGACTGTACCCAGGGGATCGCCCAACCGTTCGGCAATCTCAGTTTGAGTCAACCCTTCAAAGTAAGCCAGCAATAGCACCTTTCTTTGTTCGTCTGTTAGTTCGGCCAGTGCGTTCTTGACGATCGCGCGTGTTTCGGAGTTCAAAGCATCCAGTGCCGCATCTGAAACTTCGTCTGCCTGCTCCAGGGCCGCTTCGTCTGCCAGCCGCGCCCGCGAACCGGCAGCGCGCAAACGGTCCAAAGCGCGGCTGCGCGCGATAGTAGCCAACCATGTAAAAGCGCGTCCGCGAGCCTCATCAAAGGTGCCCGCTCGCCGCCAAACCTGCAAAAAGACTTCCTGCAAAACATCTTCCGCCTCATGGCGGTCATTCAATATACGAAGGATGAGACCAAACAGGATTAGGCGGTAACGATCATAACAGGCGGCCAGAGCACTGTGAAGGTTCGGCTTGCACCGGAGAGGATCTTTAGCGATCCAGTTAGTGAGGCGCCGCCACGACCGGACTCAGCCGCACTGATGCGCCCTCGCGGTTGGTGCGGACGCGCACTCGGCGATGGCCGCTACCGTTTGCATTCGAGTTGTAAGTGATTGTATAAGCCGTGCGCATTTGCGCGACGATATCATCATACGCTTTCTGTAAATCATCCATCCGCCGAATCTGATAAAACACGCCCCCCGACACTTGCGCCAGCTTCTCGCCTTCTTCGGCCGCGCGCGTGGTGATGGTTAAATACTTCGTGCGCATCGGATCGACGGTGATTGAAGGCTTAGGCACACTCGCTTCAGGTATCAAACCCGACGGCACGTACAGCGGATAAATCAAGGCGCCGGACTCGATCGTCGCTTCCAGGATCGCCGGAAACGGAACGAACGATTTGTTGTCATCGCCATCCGACATGATGACGACCGCCGTGCGATCGCCGCGCAAAGGCTTCAGCGTTTCGACCAGCGTGTAACCCAGCGCATCGTACATCGCGGTCGCTCCGCCGGCATCCAGCTCATCGAGTTTCTTCGAGAGCAAAGCGCGATCCGTCGTGAAGTCCGAGATAATTTTGATGTCATCATGAAAGCTAATGATCGAGATGCGATCCTGTGGGCTGGCAGTATGCAGAAAATCCCGGGCCGCTTTACGAATGAAGTCGATCCGCTCTTCCACGCTGCCCGATACATCCAGCAACAGTACCAGATTGAAAGGCTCAGTCGACGGGGTCACGTTGACGACCTAAAAATCAGCGTCGCGCATACCAGGAATCGCGCGACCATTGCGATCGGTGACGCTGGCATTGACGCGCATCAGTTGCGGAGTAACGGCAGTAACCAACTCACCTTGGGCACGCACGGCGAGGAGCGACGGCTCAGTCCGGGGCGGGGGCAGAGTCTTTGCATAGTCACCAAACATGCGCGGATTAACCTTTCGAATCGCATCCGACAATGGCCCATCGCCGCTGCGCACGATCGCTTTGGCGGCTTCCGTCAACGGCCGTTCGCGCAAGTCACTGGGGGCCATGCTCGGATCGACGTTAAGCAGAATGACACCGCGCTGCGTCGTGAAATTCAACTGAACCAGTTCCTGCTTGCCGGGCGGCTTATCCGAATCATCGGTTGGTTTGTGAACTGCCGCAGCAGTACTGTTCGCCGCTTCTGTCGCTTGCTTCTCAGCACCGTCGCTTGCAGCGTCGCGGCTCGTCTTCGGTTTTTTTTCTTTTTTTCGTTTGGCGTCAGGACCCAGGATGCCGGCGATGGAAAAGACGCCGGCGCGCCCCTCTTTTATGCGAGGCAATTCCACGTCGCTGAGAAAACGCGGCCGGCTTGATTGCCATTGAAACTTGAACTTCAAGGCGTCGAGCGGAACGTCAGCATGGATCGTTCCCGTATTTGTGACGACGTCGGCAATTTCAAAATCTCCGATGACATCGATCATGCCGGCTTCGCTTTCGACTCGCACCCGCGCGCGCTTAGCGACGTGCACGGTGATATCAATCCGATAAGGCCGTTCGCGCACCACAATCTCGTTGCTTGAAACGATGATGTCGCCGGGCTCAACCGGCGCGCCCGTCGAAGTCGCTTTCAAACCGGGCTTGTCCTTTTCATTATTGGAGGCAATCACTGACACGCGTCCATTACGGTTCTTGATGGTCAGAAGCGTTTTAGCGCTCGTGTTCAGTTCGCGTTCGTACGTCTGCGCGCGAATTAGACTCGTCGAGCAAAGCAAAACAGCCGCGAAAATGAAAAGCCGAACTGATCTATTGCGGAAAGACAAATGGGTACTGTAAAACATGGCGATTGATCTTGCCTGTGCACGGGATTCATGGTCAAGTTAGAATGGCTGCGCCAGTGTTGGATCCCAACGTTAAGTGATGGAGTCAGTACCGGGAGCGGACCGGGGTCCCCGCGCGGGCAGCCCGCGTGGGGTGGTGGATGCGACCGGGTCGCAGAGTTCAGCAAGGATTGAGATTGCCAGGGCTGTTACCCGGTCGCTACCGCTCCCGGTACTGACCTCATCAGCCGACACGCGAACGTTCGATCGAAACGGCATTGGCTGGCAGGAAATGTAATGACCGAACGCGAATTCAAATCGTTTGCCGATTTTTGGCCTTACTACCTCAGCGAACACAGCAAGTCCGCGACACGGTTCATGCACGGTATCGGCACTCTTAGCGCGATTGCCTTTGTAATCATCGTCGTGGCAATTGGCAAATGGTGGCTGTTTCCATTGGCGCTGGTGCCGGGTTACGCATGCGCGTGGATGGCGCATTTCTTTATTGAGAAGAATCGGCCCGCGACGTTCACGTACCCGCTTTGGTCCTTCATGGGCGATTGGAAAATGCTGGCGTTGATGCTGAGTGGGAGATTGAAGTAGCGCAAGTTGCCAACTTGCGGATTTCGGGGCAGTAGCCCGACCGTAAGGGAGGGCGCCAGTTTGAGCGTGCTTCGCACGCTATGCGGGCAGGATGCCCGCGCTCCAATCAATGCGAGAAACCAAATCCCAAAAAAAAGAGCGCACCGAGCAGCTTATCAAGCTGCTCAAGCGCGCACATCCCGATGCTCATTGCGCCCTCAATCATTCGAATGCATTTGAACTGTTGATCGCGACGATTCTTTCGGCCCAATGCACGGACGAGCGCGTCAACATCGTCACGGCCGATCTATTTCGCAAATACCGAAAGCCTGAAGACTATCTGAAAGTTCCGGAAACAGAATTACAGCAGGACATCCGCACGACCGGCTTCTTTCGCAACAAAACCAGGTCGATTCAGGGCGCGTGCAAAATGCTGGTCGAAGAATTTGACGGCGAAGTTCCGAAGACTATGGAGGAGTTGTTACAGCTTCCCGGCGTGGCCCGCAAGACTGCGAATGTCGTCCTTGGTGTCGCTTATGGAGTAGCCGCCGGCATTGTGGTTGATACCCACGTGACGCGCGTGGCGCGCCGGCTTGGACTAACGAAACAGGCGGATGCGGTGAAGATCGAAAACGATCTGATCACACTTGTCCCAAAGAAAGACTGGATTATTTTTTCCCACCTTCTAATCTTTCATGGCCGGCGTATCTGCAAAGCGCGCCGACCTCTCTGTGAAGAATGCGCGGTCGAAAAACTCTGTCCGTCATCGATGCTAAAAACGGGAAAGCTACCGAAGGTCTAATTTTGTTCTGGCGGCTTTCTATCTCGCCCGTCGTGACTTAAAAACTCAACCTTACTCGCAAGACAATCTGCCGGTTGCCGCCGGACGAGCTGGTGCCGCCCGGTCCGAAAATGAAAATCCCGGATGTGCTTGTCGATTTCAAGAAGAACGGCGAAGTCATGTTTCCCACGGGCGCGCCGCGGTTCGTGTGATTCAAGGCATTACTGGCGTAAAGAGAGAACACCAGTGAGTACGGCCGTTGCACTTGTGGCTTTGGCGCAGGTTTTTGGCCGGCGGTCGCTGGCGTTGATCCGGCAGCGGCTGGCGCAGCTGCGACAGTGGACGTAGCTCCCGAGGCTGACGGCGGTCCGGTTT
>QHXH01000257.1 GCA_003222855.1 Acidobacteriota bacterium | reverse complement strand
AAAGCAAAGACGTTCCGATTCGCTTCGGTCACTGCGGGCACTGTGCCGTTATAGACAATCGGCTGACAAATCGAACATTCATCGAGAGGCGGTTCCGGAGGCGGCATGGTGGTGTTGCCGGCTCTCGGTGTCGGTGACGGACCCTTTGCGATCGCGTTGTTGGATGGCTTTGACGATCCTCCAAAGAAGACATAACCCAGAACGATGATCGCAATCAGACCCAGCGCGCCGGCCGCGATCATTTTCTTCTTCTCGTTCGGATTGTTTGGATCAAAAAACTTCATAACATCTCACCCAAAATTAAGGCGCGGCGGTTTTCGCTTCCGGCCTTTGGAAATAGGTCGCCATATCAAGCCGCAAACTTACTAATCCGCCACGGCCACCGGCGATTGGCGGGGAAGTTTCCGCAGTTGTGCTTCCGTTCCTCGCAGTCCGCGGTTGCACCGGCACGCTTATAGGTTGTTCCGCAGCGCCCGACTGTCTCACTCCTTCCAGCTCGATCGCATTGATAATAAGAAACTGGCGGCTGGTTTCGATGTCGCGAACAAAACGGCGAATGTTCTGATACGGACCTTCAACCGTGACGCTCACCGCAATTCCCGGATAAATACTTTGCCACTTGGCGTTACTCTGTTTCTCAGCGGTCACGCCCGGTTGCACCTGTGTCTTAGTGCCAACGAGATCAAGCTGCGAGTAACTCGGTCCGGCTGTATTCCGCAAACCATTACTCTTGATCAGATTATTCAAAACAGTGTAGAGCGACATGCGACCCGAACTTTGCACCGGCAACCAGTTACTTTCGAAGTCTTCGAGGCTCGCGTTGATTCTATCGACCCTTTCTTTAGTGGTTTTGCCTTCCTGGACCGCAACACCAGACGACCGAAGTAGTCCTTGCAATTGCGCTCGCTCGAGTTCCGCTGATTTCAGATGCGCGTTTGCGGGCAGATAAAAATAGACGTAGGCAAAGACGACCAGAATCGCGAGCAACAGAGCGCCAGCGAGTCCTATTAGTTCAGGCAGACCGATAACGCTCAATGCAGGCGCGCGGCGTATCTGGCCGAAAGGAGTTGAAATCTGTCGCCGCGAAGTTACTGCGGTGCCAGCCATGGGGCGCTCTTGACTCATCGAGTCTTGCCTCCTTCGCCGGCAGTGTCGACAGGTCGTTTGGATGCCGACGCCTCAATTGCAAATCCCGCCCGCGGCACATAGTGAACGTTCAATTCGTATTCAGAACCTACTTCGCCTTTGCCACGCTGGGGGTTCTGCGAAACCAATTCGGCGCGGAAGACTCCTTGCGACTCCATGTCCTGGATCATTTGCGTCACGTTTGAGGGCGCCTTGCTGGCCACGACCAAATCGAGATCCGCCGCCGGACGATCGCCCTCCATGTTGACGCCCTTTACCAGGATGCGAGTGACCTTTATTTCTCCCGGGAGCGACGCTTCGAGATCGGCAAACAAGCGCGACCACGAGAATCTTTTGCGATCAACCAGGGCGTGCGCGTATTTCAAGTCGCGTTTTTGGTCAGGAGTGAGCGCCGTTTCAATGGCCTTCGCCTCTTGATTCAGCGTCTGAGTTTGCTTCCGCAGATCTGCTACATCCCGCTCCGTCGTCACGATTTTGGCGTTCGTCTGAAATGTCGATTGCGCGATGAAAAGCAGTGCCACCACCGACGAAACCGCAACGAAGGCCGTCACGGTCCACGGCAAGACGCGATTACGAAATGGATTACTAGATAGGTTGAGTTTGGCGCTCATTACTTCCGATCGACTCAATTACATCAAAAGGATACACGCCAGTTATGAACCGGCGCAAACGGGTTACCGCCTCGACAGCGTTCCCAGAACTTACACGTTATTAGATGAGCAAGGTTGCGGAAAGAGTTGGCGTGATCACGCGCTCGCGGTCATTTCCAGGCGATCGAGCTTTAAATAAAGGCCGCGGCGGGTGAGGCCAAGCTCGCGCGCGGCGCGTGAAATGTTCCCTTTGTGCTTACTCAAGGCTTCGGCGATCATGCGCCGCTCGACTTCGGCGAGCGCCTCGGCCAGCGTCACGTTTTGCAAGGGAACAGTGACGGATTGGCCCGCGCCGCCAATCGAAGTAACTGTGCCGGCGGGGGTCACGGGCGCGCGCATTTGTCGCAACTCAGGTGACAACTGCTCCGGAGTAATGATACTGCCATCTTCAGCCCGGGCGATTACGCGTTGCACTTCATTGCAAAGCTGCCGCACGTTACCCGGCCAATCGGCAACCATCAACAAGTCAATTGCCTGTGGCGCAATCTTAATTTCACGTCTTCCGAATTTTGCCGAATAATGATTCGCGTAATAATTAACGATTGTGGGAATTTCTGATCGGCGCTCGCGTAAAGGCGGCACGCGCAAACGAATTACGTTCAAGCGGTAATACAAGTCCTCGCGGAAGCGGCCCTGCGCCACCATCTCTTCCAAATCAGTGTTGGTCGCCGCGATGATCCGTACGTCGACTTTCGAAGGTCGCTGCTCGCCTAACGGTTGAATCTCGCCTTCCTGAAGAAAACGGAGAAGTTTCGGCTGCACATCGATCGGAAGATCGCCAATCTCATCAAGAAACAACGTGCCGCCCGCGGCAGCCCGAATCACTCCGTCTGAATCTTTAACCGCGCCGGTGAAGGCGCCGCGCCGATAACCGAACAGATAGCCTTCAGAAAGCTCCTTCGGCACCGCCGTACAGTTAAAGGGTACGAAGACTTTTTCGCGTCGCGAGGACAATGCGTGAATCGCGCGGGCCACCAACTCTTTGCCGGTGCCTGATTCACCAGTGACCAACACCGTAACGTCCGACGATCGAATCTTGTGTACTTCTTCGACCAGTCGCGTCATCGCGGCACTCGAATGAATGAAGCCGGGCATCAAACCTGAGCCGGCGAGATCTGTTTCCTCATCGCGACCCTGGCTGCTGCGATTGCGCTCTCGGAGCGCGCAAACGTCCATACCCAATTCAACTATGCGCAACAAAGGATCGAGTGAAAGACCTCCGCTCAGTTGTGCGGCTGTCCGTGGCGAAATGATCAGCGTTGCGTGCGGCGCATTGCTGGATTTCAAAGTAATGATGGCGGCGTCGAGCTTTCGGCCAAAGGATTCGAGCTGCGCACTGCTCTGAACCGCGGCGAATCGCGTTGCCAGCGCTGAACTCTGGTGCTGATCCAAACCGTGAGCAATGACCACACGCTGCTTTGCGTCTGCTTGTGGTTCGAAAATAACCACGCTGTCGCAATTCGTCTCCTGACGAATTACCGCGGCCAGTTCGTGCAATAACAACTCTCTGGAGGCAACAGCTTCGGCCAACCGGAGCGTCAGAAGTTGCGCGACCGTTTCGCTCTGGCGTGATTGCTCGGCGGTGCTTCCATCGAGCGCCGCGCTTGCTTCTTCCGTTTGCGCGAGATCGAGACGCGCACCGAGTTCGCGAAAGGTGTTGGCGGCTCTCGCAAAATGTTCGGCGGCGCGGTCCGGTTTCGCCAGCGCATAGGCCCGACCCAATTCATAATGGGCGCGCGCGCCTCGGTAACGATCGCCGAGCAGATCAAAGATCGAGACGCTTCTGCCAAAATGTTGCGCTGCCAATCCCGCATGGCCGCTCGCCATTTCCAGCAGACCGTGCAGCCGTTGAGCTTCCCCGGCGAGGAGCAAATCAGTCTCGGAGTCCGTTATCAGAGTGGCGACTTTTTGCAGGTGCTCATTGGCTTCGTCCAATTGTCCGGCCATGAGCGATGCTTCGACCAGCAACAGTCGTGATTCGCAAATCGCCTGGCGATCGCCGATCAAGTCTGCGAGCGTAATCGCGCTCTTTGCCTGCGCGAGTGCTTCATCGCGCCGTTTCATCGCGACGTAACACCGGCCCAGCGTGCGATGGGTCTGGCATCGGTACCAGTTATTTCCTTTTTTCCTTGCCAGCGCGGCTGCTCGTTCAAGGATGCTGCGCGCTTCTTCCAATTCGCCGCGGAGCGTTAGAAGCTCACCGAGCGAATCCAGAATCATCGGCATTGTGGTTCCGCCGTCGTCAATCTCTGTAACGATCGACAAGGCGCGCTCTAAAGCATCTTGCGCCCGGTCCCAGTGGCCAAGCAGAACAAGGTTGAGGCCGAGATTATTGTAGGCCTCGGCGGCACTCGTCTTGTGATCTGTTCGCTCGTAATAACCGATCGCTTTTTCGAGGGAACGGACGCCATCGTGGGGCCGCTTAAGGAACCAATAGGCACCCGCCATGTTTGAGTAGGTGCGGCCGAGCAGATAACTCGCCGGATGATCGCCGACGAGTTTAATCGCCTGGCCAAAATTATCGATGGCAGCCTCGTACTTGCCCTCCTGAATGTCTGCGATGCCGAGTCCGAAGTAAGTTTCTGCCAGCCCGCGCCACTCGCCGGTCTGGCGATAGCACTTCAGCGCCCGATGTGAATAGTCGCGGGCGATCGGATATTCGTTAATGGTGCGATAGACGCGAGCGAGCGCAGTGTAAGCGGCTCCGGCGATGGCGCTTCCTTCCGGCGCTTCGCGCTGCGTTGATTTCAGCAATGCGATTGCTTTCGGATGATCGCGGTTGTAGTTATAGGCGAGGGCGATTTGAATCTGAAGTTTGGCGCTTAATTCAGAATCGAGCTTCGCGCGCATCTCCGCATCTTCATACATCGACACAGCGTCGAGTGATTCGCGAAACTGACCTTGCATCTCGAGCGCGATCGAAAGAGCGCAACGCGCCTGGGCCAGCAGCGCGCCGTGCGACCGTGCGGCGGACAGCAGCACGCTTAGACGCTGGCGCGCCTCGCTGCTCAAACCCTGATCGAGTAACTCGCGAATAGCATTAAGCTCAATCGCGAGTGACTCCGGCGTGGTCTTGCTACTCGTCGAACCAAGGCGCGCGCGCGCGTGTTCTAAGTCGACGACAGTCGAAGCGGGGCGGTGTTTCTCGTTACTCAAACCGGCACAGTCCTTCTGCGGTGATGTCGGATATGCGTTTTATCGATACGTACGTATCAATAAACGCTCAATAAAGCACACATTTCACCTCCGAATTTCTCGGGCGGGAGACTAATGCTAAACGCTATTAACCAGCAGATGCAACGCAACATAGCACAGCCGCGGCGCGGGGTCACGACTATCGAGGTGGGTGGTCCCTTGTCGCTTGGGGTGGAATATACAAATTTGATTTTGAGGACTGGTGGCTGGAACGCCCCTTTAGCAGGCCGCTGAAAAACTAATTCGCGAGAGCCGTCCTCTTTGCAGTGCGGCGACTTGTCGCCGCTTTCGAATGGCTTGCTTCAAAATGCCTGGCATTTGCGGTCTGGAGCAAAAGCGGCGACAAGTCTCCGCACTCCAAATTTCAAGCGCCCTGGACTCTCAAGGAGTTTTTCAGCAGTCTGCTAGGGCACGCGATTCTGCACGGCCGAGAAATAGACTGACTCTCCGCGGCAAGCTATAATCGCGCTTCTTCCGAGCACTCTCTCAGTCCAGGAGGCCGCATCAACTTGTCAGCAACTGCTCCCGTTTCATTTCGTCTCTCCAAGCGCCTGGACGAAGTTGGCTTTTCCGATATTGTCCAGATTCGCAATCGGGTGATGGAGCTGCGCGCAAAGGGCGCCGCGGTTTACCAATTTGAAGGGGGTGAACCGTATAGACCAACACCCGATTACATAAAGCAGGCCGTCACGGCTGCGCTGCAAAAGAACAAAACGCGCTACGCGCCATCCTCTGGAATTGCCGATTTGCGGAGCGCGATTGCTGAGAAATTACGCACGCGTAATAACATCGACGCCCAGGAAGAGAACGTGATCGTCGTCAACGGAGGCATGCAAGGCCTGTTCGGGGCGTTTCAATCAACAATTGATCCCGGCGACGACGTCCTGATCTTTTCTCCCTATTGGACGCCCATCAAAGACCTGGTCGCGCATTGCGGTGGACGACTGGTCCTGGTTCCGACGAATGAAGCTCGGGCCGAAGGATTCCGTGTGACGCTCGCGCGTTACGCTACCGCGAACACGCGCGCGCTTTATTTCAACACGCCGGCGAACCCTTCCGGAGTTGTCTTCAGTCGCGAAGAAGCAGAAGAAGCTGCGAGTTTCGCAATCGATCACGATCTTGTAGTTATCGCCGACGAAGCATACGAAGACATCGTTTATGAAGGCGAGCCCGTATCGATTGCATCCCTGCCGGGAATGTTCGAACGAACGATCACATCTTTCACTCTGTCGAAGTCATACGCGATGACCGGCTGGCGGATCGGCTATGCCGTTGCGACGCAACCATGGATGACTGGTTTAGCGAAAGCAACTCTTTACTCTTCGAACGGAGTCTCGACTCCGACGCAATGGGCCGCGCTCGCCGCACTCACCACTGAATCAGATTTCCTGGCGACGTCGCGCGCGGCGTATCGCGAGCGGCGAGACTTGCTGGTAACCGGATTGAATGAACTTGGATTTACCTGCGCGTCACCAGCTGGAGCGTTCTATGCGTTCCCCGACCTGACCAGCATCAGCACCAACAGCCGCGAAGCTGCGGAGATCCTTTTGGACAAGGCAAAAGTCGCCACGGTACCGGGCATTGTCTTTGGGTCACATGGCGAAGGACACGTGCGCTTCTCGTTCTCGACTTCGATTGAAACGATTCAAGGCGGTCTGGAGTCTATGCATCGAAATCTATGAGACCTGCCACTGAGACACCGAGACTCAGAGCAAGACAGTTAAGAATGATTAGGGAAGGACGAAGGCGAGTTTTCTTGTTAACCTACTGTTCGTTCTTTTCTCTGCGTCTCTGTGCCTCTGTGGCTAATGTATGAGCGAATTCAGTTTTCTAGATCGTCTCCGCCATCGGGCGAATTCCCAGAAACATTCAGCACGCGTGCTCACGGGAATCGGTGATGACGCTTCGATCATCGCTCAACGCGTGGATCGCGATCTGATCGTCACCACTGACTTGCTTGTCGAAGGCGTCGACTTCTATCGCGGCGCAACTCCCGCGCGCTTGCTCGGTCACAAAACGCTTGCCGTCTCGCTGTCAGATATCGCCGCCATGGGTGGCCGCCCATTCTGGTCGTTTCTTTCCATGGGAATGGCTCGCGCTGATTGGACCAGTAACTTCAAGGACGAGTTTTTCGACGGATACTTTGCACTCGCTGATCGATTTGGCGTCACACTCGCTGGTGGCGACGTTTCTGAGACGAAGGAAAGCATTGTGATCGACTCGATCGTATTGGGCGAAGTGAACTCAGGCGCGGCAATCAAGCGGTCAGGCGCTCGCGCCGGCGACCAGATCTACGTCACCGGCAAACTTGGCGGCGCCGCCGCAGGTTTGAAGTTGATCGAGAACGGAGCGCGGGTCAACCAGAGGTCAGAGGTCAAAGATCAGAGTTCAGAACGCAACGATCAGCAGCGGGGCAGTAGCCCGACCGTGAGGGAGAGCGCATTCGATCGAGAGGCAGAGAAATCGGATGACGACTCAATCCAATCACTCCTTCTCCGCCAACTCCGGCCCTCACCTCGTGTCGGTTGGGGCATCGTGCTCGGCGATGAGCGGCTGGCAACCGCGATGATCGACATCAGCGACGGCTTGTCTTCCGATCTCAATCACCTGTGCAGAGAGAGTAACGCCGGCGCGCTGATCGAATCTTCATCAATTCCTCTCGACGATGACGTCAAGAAATTGTGCGGTCGGCGCGCCCTGGATCCGCTCGCGCTGGCACTGCATGGCGGCGAGGACTTCGAATTGCTTTTCAGTGTCCCTCCGGAAAACGTTTCGCGATTGCCGCGGCGTGTCGATGGCGTTCCGATTTCGCACATCGGCGCCATCACTGGACCTTCGGAAGTTCGCATCAGGGAAAGGAATCGTATCTGGACCTTAACGCCTCAGGGGTTCGAACATTTCCGGAATTAGAAGAATTGAACGGGGACGCTACCCGAACTGCCGGCCGGCGTAATAAACTCCAAACGCCACGCTCCCAATTCCGGCAATTAAGCGAATGGGTATATTGATCCGTTCGAAATGCGCCGGTGCTAATGCGAGCGGCAGGCTCATCGCGGTACTCATTAGAAGCATTCCGCCAATCGATCCGATTCCAAAGACGAGCAGGTACATCAAGCCGAGCAGTTGCGAAGCGCCGCCTGACAATTGCGTCAACACCAACAGCGTCAAGGCCGCCGAACCCGCCAGGCCGTGCACTATGCCAACGAATACTGCTCGCCAGCCCGTGAGCTTCGCTTGCCGTCCGTGATCATGCGGTCGAACATCTCGCAACGCATGCGCGTGCTCGGAATCATGAAAGTGCAGGTGCGTGTGGACCGACGCGCCGTGGAGGTGCGGGTGCGTGTGTACTCGCTTTTGCTTGCGCAGTACAAAATAGAGAGTCCTGGATCCGAGCACGATAATCATGAACGCAACTGCCAACTCAAAGAAAGTCGCGACTCGTTCAGGAATCTCGACCCTGAGAAGGATCACCAGTACGCCCACCACCAGAATTGAAAACGTGTGTCCCAATCCCCAAAACATTCCACCAGCGCGGAACGGATGACTGAGTGCGTTTCGCTAACGATAGTGGCGATCGCGACCAGATGATCCACCTCCATCGCATGTTTGATTCCGAAGATCAATCCGAGCCAGAGAACAAATGCGGTCGTTCCGTGCATGGCCGCATCATAACCTGAGTGGTCAGAAGGTGGCACGCGCATCCTGCGCGTGGTTTCATGGGCCGGACGCCCGGGCAACTTTAAGAACGGGCATCGAAATGTAGGCGCCTCTCTCAGGATTCACGCTCTTAAGCACCCGGTTATTCAGCGGAACTAACGGTTTGACTCGCGTTCGCAGCTTCCCTAGACTCGCTTCCAATGCTTCGCATTCACAACACGCTCTCGGGTCAGCTCGAAGAATTTCGTCCGCTCAATGAAGGCGAAGTGCGGATGTATTACTGCGGGCCGACCGTTTGGGATTATGGACACATCGGAAATTTTCGCTCGGCGATCGCGGCTGATGTAATTCGCCGTTATCTGAAATTCAAAGGCCATCGAGTGACCCAGGTGATGAACCTCACGGACGTTGACGATCGCATCATCACCAAGGCGCACGAACACAACCAGACGCTCGACGATTACACCGCGAAGTACATTGACGCGTTCTGGGAAGACTTTGACGCGCTGGGTTGTGAGCGTCCGGAAGTTGCGCCGCGGGCAACTCGTCACATAAACGAGATGGCCGAACTGATCGATAAGCTGGAGAAAAACAATCATGCCTATCGATCTGATAGCTCGATTTACTATCGCATCAGTTCGTTTCCTGATTACGGGAAGCTTTCAAAGATAAACTTCGCCGGTAATATCGCGGGCCGAAGCGAGCGCGTCGATACCGACAAATACGACAAGGAAGACGCGCGCGATTTCGCGCTTTGGAAAGCGCCGACGAAACCTGACGAACCCGCTTGGGAAACAACCGTCGGCCGCGGCCGTCCCGGCTGGCATATCGAATGTTCGGCAATGTCGATGAAGTACCTTGGTGAAACTTTCGATCTGCATCTGGGCGGCATCGATCTGGTTTTTCCGCATCATGAAAACGAGATCGCGCAGAGCGAGGGCGCAA
>QHXH01000495.1 GCA_003222855.1 Acidobacteriota bacterium | reverse complement strand
AACGACTGGCATGGAGTTAGGATCGGGGACGGTAACGAGCGTGCTTTAGTTCCGATGGCTTAGCCACTCTGATGCGCGGCAAGTCTCTGACTTGCCGGGAAGTGGGTCCTGATTTGGCGGTCTATGACCGCAGAAAAGCACCGGGTCGAAGACCGGAAGACGAAAGGGGGCTCCTCCGGCAAGTCAAAGACTTGCCGCGCATCAGCATGGCCAAGCCATCCCACTGACATCGTCCGCAACCGAAATGACACTATCCGAAGTTGCCTCTGTTCACCCTACGATGTTATAAAGCCCCTCGTCTTCCCTGATCCCGTCGGCATCTCACCCTAACCAGTGAGACGCAAACCAATTTCTTGAACCGGAGAGAGACCATGACAATTCGGACCCCCATTCGTAACTTCCTGCTGACCGCAGTACTCCTGGCGCTTTGTGTCGTCGGTACACAGACCCAGCTTGTTCGCGCTCAAGCGCTTACCGATCCGATGCCCGTCGATCAGCAAATCTCGATGGGCAAATTCGCGAACGGCATGAGCTATTACGTTCGCGCGAACAAGAAACCCGAGAAACGCGCCGAGTTGCGTTTAGTTGTGAAGGCCGGTTCGATTCTTGAAGACGACGATCAGCAAGGACTCGCCCACCTGGTAGAACACATGGCCTTCAACGGAACGAAACACTTTCCGAAGAATGAAATCATCTCGTTCATGGAATCCATTGGCATGCGTTTCGGCGCAGACGTGAATGCGTTCACGAGTTTCGACGAGACGGTCTACGAACTCACGGTTCCCACCGACAAGCCCGAAGTTTTGGATAAGGCCTTGCTGATTCTTGAGGATTGGGCGCACAACCTGACGTTCGATCCGACTGAAACTGAGAAAGAGCGCGGTGTCGTGATGGAAGAGTGGCGGCTCGGACGCGGCGCCGGCATGCGCATGCTGCAAAAGATTTTTCCGGTGATTCTCAAAGATTCGCGTTACGCTGATCGCCTGCCAATTGGCAAGCCGGAGATAATTCAAAAAGGAAAAGCAGAGCGGCTGAAGCAGTTCTACACTGATTGGTACCGTCCGGATTTAATGGCCGTAGTTGCGGTCGGAGATTTCGATAAGGCCGCGGTTGAGAAGATGTTGACCAGCCACTTCGCTTCGATCCCGGCCGCGACAAAGCCGCGCCCGCGACAGGAATTCGATGTGCCGCGTCACGCGGAAACCGCGTACGCTATTGCGACTGACAAAGAAGCCAACACGACCAGTGTTGAAATCGACACGCTGCTTCCCTCGCGCGAAGAAAAGTCCGTCGGTGACTATCGACAGCAGACAGTCGACCGTTTGTTTTCAGGAATGCTTTCCGCGCGCTTCTCAGAAATCGCGCAACAACCCAACGCGCCATTCATCAATGCAGGCGCTGGGCGCGGCAACTTTTTCGCGCGATCGAAAGACTCGGCGACTCTCTTTGCTCGGGTAAAGGAAGACGGCATCGAACGGGGATTGGACGCGATCCTGGGCGAGGCCGAACGAGTGGCAAAGTTTGGTTTCACGGCGACTGAGCTTGATCGTCAAAAACAAAATGTGCTGCGGCTTTACGAGCGGAACGCGATCGAAAAAGAGAACCGCGAATCCGGCAGCCGCGCAGACGAGTACGTGCGAAACTTTCTCGACAATGAATCTCTGCCCAGTGCGGATGACGAATACAATCTGCAGAAGAAATTCCTGCCGGGAATCACGCTCAATGAGATTAATAAACTTGCGACGGAATGGTTTCCCGATCGCAATCGCATGGTCATCGTAGAAGCGCCAGAGAAGGCCGGCCTGACGATTCCCGATCAGACGAAGTTGGCGGTCGTGCTCAAATCGGCCGAGTCGAAAGAGCTGAAGCCTTACGTCGATACCGTGGCGAGTGCGGCGCTGCTTGATTCCGCGCCCGCGCCCGGCAAAGTCATAAAGACCGCGACGAAGGAAACCGCCGGCATCACTGAGTGGGAGTTGTCCACGAAATCCTGCTTCGCGCCAGCAGCCCTGGCGGGAGTTCGCTCGCCCCCGACAGTGATTATATTCCCGCGGTTTTCGCCACCCAGGTGATTACGGCCGGCGGCGTCGGCAAATTCAACGCCATAGATCTGCGCAAGCTGATGGCCGGAAAAGTCGCCAGCGCAACCCCCTTCATCAATGAAGTCTATGAGGGACTAAATGGCAGCAGCTCAAAGAAAGACCTGGAAACGATGTTCCAGCTTATCTATCTGCGCTTTACACAGCCGCGCGCCGATGCTAACGCCTTCAACGTCCAGGCAACGCAGATGAAGACAATGCTCGCGAATCAGAGCGCGGTTCCCGAATATAACTTTTCCAAAGCCCTGATGGCGGCCAGATATCAGAACCATTTGCGACGACAGTTAACTACGCCGGAAATGATCGACAGTTGGAACCTCGATAAGTCGATGGCTTTCTACAAAGATCGATTTGCCGATGCCAGCGACTTCACCTTTGTTTTCGTGGGCAGCTTTGATTTACCGACGATCAAGCCTCTGGTGGAAAAGTATCTTGGCTCTCTGCCGTCGATTCACC
>QHXH01000256.1:1646-22807 GCA_003222855.1 Acidobacteriota bacterium | reverse complement strand
TAACGATTTGCAGTGGCAGTTGCAGGATGCGATGGAAGCTCTGCACGAAACGATGAAAGCAAATCAGGTCAACGAGCAGCAGGCGCTGGCGCAGCTCAACAAAGTTCTTGATGCTGAACGCGAGATCAAAACGCTGCACATGGGCATGGCGATTAGAATTAAGAACAAGCTGACGCCCGAACAGCAGATGCAGCTCCAGTCGATGCGCGGCACAATGATGGACCAACCCGGCGGTCCGCGCCGAGGGCAACCGGGCGGCCCGGATGGACCAGGACGAGGGCCGCGGCCCGGACCGGGTGGACCAGGACCTGGTGGGCCGGGGCCAGGCGGTCCAGGACCAGGCGGACCTGATAGCCTTGATGTGGCACGGGCCGTCCCGCCCGTGAATCACGCGCAAGATGCGCGTGCCACAACAACGAAGGCCGGTGTAAAAGCTCAAGCAGCTTTGGCCTGCCTTCTCCATATTAAATAAGCAGGAATGCCTGTGAGCACGATTAAATAACCAATGCCCGAAGTGCGCGGCGCCAGATAGCCGAGATCGATCACAAACAGAAATGCGAGCGTGACATAAATCAAAGGCACAACCGGGTAACCCATCGTGCGATAGGGTCTTTCGAGGCCGGCGGCCTTTCTTCTGAAGACGATTACCGCCGCCACCATCAGTCCATAAAAAATCAAATCCGCGGAAGTCAGGTATTCGATCAATTGCGTATAGACGTTGCCGTAAGCCACCTTTCCGGTCGCCGCGTCGGTCGTGACAGTGCGCGGCAATGTCAGGAGCGAAGCCCAAATTCCCTGAGTAATCAAAGCCACCGCGGGCACGTGCTTCGCATTCAACGTCCCCACCCGCTTAAAAAACAGATTGTCGCAAGCCATCGCGTAATAGACGCGCGCGCCGGCGAGGATCAATCCGTTATTGCAACCGAAGGTTGAGATCATGATCGCGATCGCCATGATGATTTTTCCAGGCGGTCCAAAGATTGCTTGCATGGCTGCGGTTCCCACGCGATTTGATTCGGCGGTTTGAATGGACTTGAGCGGCAGCACGACAACGTAAGCAAGGTTTGCCAGTAGATAGAGCGCTACGACTGTTGTACAGCCGATCAGAAGTGCGCGCGGCAGATTGCGACCCGGATCCTTTACTTCGGCGCCGGTGAACGTGACGTTGTTCCAGGCCGACTGGGCGAAGAGAGGGCCGGACATCGCTCGGCCCAGCATCATGATCAAGGCGAGACTCACCGCGGTCTTGCCTACAGCTGCAAAACCCAAATCCGAGCTCGACGGTTTCCATCCGTTGGCAAACGGATTCCACCAGGAACTCGTGAATGCGGCCGCGCCGTTGCGCATTCCGACTTTCCAACCGATCGTCAGACCTACTACGACCAAAGCAAGCAGCGCCGCGGTCTTCGTAAAGGTGAAAGAGTTCTGAATGATCTTCCCGGTCTTCAGACCGTTCATGTTGGTAAACGTCAAAAGCAAGATCAGCGCGATGGCGACGACCTGTTGCGTTGAGACACTGATCGCGTAAGCGCCCAGCGCGTGTGGCGCGATCAGGTAATTCTCAGAAGAGATAGTGGGAACCAGCACGCCGAGGAAGTTGGCAAAGGCAACCGCGACGGCCGCAATCGTTCCGCTCTGCACCACCAGAAAGAGGGCCCAGCCGAAAAGAAAACCGATCGAGGGGCCATAAGCTTCGCGGAGAAAAACATATTGACCGCCGGCGCGCGGCATCATCGCCGCGAGTTCCGCGCACGACAGCGCCCCGGTTATCGTCAGCACGCCGGCCAGTGCCCACGCCACCAGCAGCCATCCCGGCGAAGCCACCAGACGCGACGATTCGGCCGATACCAGGAAGATTCCGGATCCGATCATTGATCCGATTACGATCATCGTCGCGTCTAATAGACTGAGACCGCGAACCAGATGGGGGCTCTCAGATGACTCGCCCTTGATGGTTTGAGTTGGAGTTGATGTTGACGACATGGCGGCTTCTCCTTAATCGCAATTCGTCGCCTGACCGTGAGGGGCAGCGACCGGGATAAGGCACTACTGTAGCAATCGCGCTCAACTGCTCAGCGTACTGATGCAGTTTGAATGTGGCACGCGCATCTTGCGCGTGATTCACGGGCGGGACGCCCCGTGCCACCTCACCAAACTGCATCAGTACAACTGCTCAGATTCTTCTCAAATTCTGACTATAGAGAAATGTTTCGTCTTGATCCCGCTCGCGGTTCTGACAGAGCCCTGTAGGGTCGCAGAAATCGCGGGGACGATATTTCAAACGATTTGAAACGTCAACCAAATATTTGGCTTTCTGCAACTTGATGGCGGCTCAGGCGTGATGGCAACGATGAAGTTTCAGAACCGCGAGCGGTAGCGACCGGATCAGGGAATCTCTCGGAGGCAAGTTTGATCCCCTCGCTATCGCTCGGGGTTCTGACCCGCCCGCCAGGGACCGCGTGTTATACTCCGAATTGGAAAATGGCTGAGTTTATTGTTCGTTTAGGAACGCCTGCTGGCGAAATCGTGACGCGCACCGTCGAAGCCCTCGCTGCCAACGAGGTCCGCGCGCGACTTGAACGCGAAGGCTTCAAAGTCTTCGCGGTCACACCCCCTAAGGCTGACGGCGTCGCCTCCCTAACCAGGGCCGGCGGCGCCGGTGGGAGAGCGCGCGTCAAGGCCAACGACTTTCTCCTCTTCAATCAGCAGTTAGCGGCGCTCTTGCGCGCGGGAATTCCGATTTTGCAGGCGATTACTATGCTGCGCCGCAGAGCAGCTTCGGTGCGATTGCGCGCCGTGCTCGAAGAAGTTGAAGAAGCAATCCGTGGTGGTGCGGCGCTGTCACAAGCCTTTGCGGCACAAGGGGCGACATTTCCGCGAATGTACACGGCCTCGATCCTGGCGGGCGAACGATCGGGCGCGCTAGATGACGTGCTGTCGCGGTACGTGAATTACATGCGACGCTCAGTTGGGCTGCGAAGAAAGATTCGCGGCGCGCTTGCTTATCCCGCGTTTCTGCTCTTTGCGTGTTTGGGCATGGTGATCTTTCTCACGACGTTTGTGGTTCCGCGCATGTCGGATTTGTTTTCAGGATTCGGAAACAACCTGCCGACAGTCACCGTCATCGTTTTGGCAATATCGGGCTGGATGATGCGCAACGCGATTTGGGTCGTGCCGGCGCTTATCGTCGGATCGATTGGAATATTCATTTGGTCGCGTACGCCGCAGGGGCGCTTATTGATCGATAGAGCGATGTTGCGATTGCCGCTTGCGGGAAAACTATTGGTGCAAATGACGGCATCGCAGGCCGCGCGATCGTTGGCGACGCTGCTCGCCGGCGGCATCACCATTGTCGAGTCGTGGGAGATTGCGGCTGAATCGATTACCAATCTGGAACTGCGGCGCCGAAGCTCGGCGATACTTCCTTTGATTCGGGAAGGGAGGTCATTTACTGAAAGCCTCGAGACGGCGGCGTGGATGCCTGAACTGGCGATCGACATGATTGGTATCGGCGAACGATCCGGGAGTCTGCGCGAGATGCTGGATGAGGTAGCGACGTTTTACGAAGCGGAATCAGAGGTCCGATTAGAGCAGTTGACGACGACTCTTGAGCCTGCGATTCTGGTGGTGATGGGCGGCGTGGTCGTGATAATCCTGCTGGCGATTTATTTGCCGATCATTCAATCGATTTCGAACGGCCCGATGATGCATTGATGTGGCGCAAGTTGTTAACTTGCGAAATTTGAAAAAAGTACTCCGCAAGTTAACAACTTGCTCTACAGCATGAAGCAATTTACTGACGAAGAAGTTGACGCGAAAAATGCCGATGCGATCCGCGCCGGGATCACTCAATCCGGCGACGATTTGGCGGCGGCTAATGAACCACCCGAGATGCGCCAAGCCAAAGAGTTGGCGCGCCGTTATCGGCTGCCGTTCGTCAATCTGCTGCCGCAGGACGGCGAATCGCCAATCGATTATTCGTTGCTGTCCGAAGTTCCCGTCGATCTGATGGTCCGTCATCAGTTCGTGCCCCTGCGGCGTGAGAACGGAAAGCTGCACATCGCCATGGCCGACCCAACTGATCTCGATCGGTTGGATGATTTGGCCGGCGCGTTGCGCACGCGAATTATTCCCTCCGTGGCGACTGCCGGCGCGATTGACGTCGTGCTGCGCAAAGGCGATGCGACCCAACGCGTGTTGCAGGAAGCAGCGTCCGGTTTCCGCATCTCGCTGGTGCGCGAGACTGAGCAGGGTGAAGAGGTTCTCGATCTCGATCGCCTGGCCACTGACAGCGAGATGTCGCCAATCATCAAGCTGGTTGACACGATCGTTTACAACGCTATGGAGTCGCGGGCTTCCGACATTCATATCGAAACGCGCGACACCGAAGTTCAGGTGAAATACCGCATTGACGGGGCGCTATACGCGAAAGTGGATCCGATCGATCTGGCCTATCATCAGACGCTGATCTCGCGCATCAAGGTGATGTCTGAACTTGATATTGCCGAACGCCGCGTGCCTCAGGACGGGCGCTTTCGCGTTCGTTACAAGGGCCGCAACGTGGACTTTCGTGTTTCGATCATGCCGACGGTACATGGCGAAGATGCGGTGATTCGGATCCTCGATAAGGAACAAATCAACGAAGAGTTTAAAAACCTGGATTTGAATGTAGTCGGTTTCGATCCTGACGACCTGCGCAAGTTTCGCCGGTACATCGCCGAACCTTATGGGATGGTGCTCGTGACCGGGCCAACCGGCTCCGGTAAGACGACGACGCTGTACGCCGCGTTGAATGAGATTCGAAACGAAGAAGACAAGATTATTACGATTGAAGATCCGGTCGAATATCAGTTACATGGTATTACGCAAATTCCGGTGAACGAGAAGAAGGGCCTGACCTTTGCGCGCGGCCTGCGATCGATTCTGCGTCACGATCCCGACAAGATCATGGTCGGCGAAATTCGTGACGAGGAAACCGCGCAGATTGCCATTCAGTCGGCGTTAACGGGTCACCTGGTTTTCACGACGGTGCACGCCAACAACGTAATCGACGTGATTGGTCGCTTTCTGAACATGGGCGTCGAACCTTATAACTTCGTCTCATCGTTGAATTGTGTGCTGGCCCAACGATTGGTGCGCGTGCTGTGCACATTCTGTCGCCGGCCGTTTCACCCTTCTGATACTGAGCTGATCGAATCAGGCCTGCGTCCCGAAGAAAATCGAAATCGTCTTTTTTATTCAAACGTCGGATGCGACGCATGCAACCACACGGGCTATCGCGGCCGCACCGCGATTCACGAGCTGCTCGATCTTAGCGATAACATTCGCGAAATGATTGTCGAACGCCGGCCGGGCTCGGAAGTCCGCCGGGCGGCCGAGGCCGAAGGGCTCACCAGCCTGCGCGAATCGGCCCTGAAAAAAGTTTTTTCAGGAGTTTCGACCTTACATGAAATTAATAGGGTAACTTTTGTCGAGGAAGTGAATCTAAGCGCCGGGCCCTAATAGTTGTTGCCTCGACAAGGGGGGCCCCGTCCAAGTCTCAGTCTCCCGTCCCCTAAACTTGAGTTTTTCTGTTAAACTGCAAAGGTTTTTGGCATTGCGGAACTGGTTCTCACTCGTCGCGTGTAACTTCCAGGGACCGAGGTTTTCGGTCACTTTTCCAAAGACTGGCGTATCAGCAAGAGGTTCAGTTATGACATCAAAAAACCGTTGGCACTCGATTCTGGCGCTCACAATCGTGGGTTGCATGTTGGCGCTGCCCGTGTCCGTGTTCGCGAACAAGGGCAAAGATCACTTCACCCAGGGCATGAAATACGAGCAGGCGCAGCAGTGGGAAAAAGCCGCGCAGGAATTTACGCTCGCGATGGCCGCCGATCCGAGTAACGTCGATTATCAATTGCATTACCGGCGCGCGGTCTTCAACGCCTCGCAGACGTTTATGCAACAAGGGCGCTCGTTGGCTGAACAGCGTGATTACGTCGGCGCCTACAATGCCTTTCGACAAGCGTTCGGTTACGATCCCGTGAACCAACTTGCCGTGTCAGAGATGGAACGAATGCTCCGGCTCGAACAGGTGAAACAAGGGCTGATCGTCTCAAGCACAACGGACGGCAATGCGAAAACGGATACTTCATTGGGAGGCGGAACTCCGAACCAACCTTCGCCTACGCGTGAGCAGGATCAGGAGGTTGCGCCCAGGACTGAAGTACAGCGGACGATCAATTTCAACGGGGTCGATATCAAAAATGTCATCAAGGCGTTGGCGGCAGACTTGAACCTGAACGTCATGTTTGATCGCCAGTCATTTGCCCAGCCGCGTCCAGTGGATCTGAACCTGCAAAAAGTCACGACTGCCAAGGCGCTCGATTTACTTTTCCTTCAGGAGAATCTTTTCTTTCAAAAGCTTGATCGACGAACGATTTTGGTTGCCGATCAGTCACGGCGCCCGCAGTATCAGCAACTTGTGGTGCGCACGTTTTTTATTGCCAACTCCGATCCCGACAAAATAAAGGCGCTCATTGGTCAGGCCTTGCCGGCTTCGGTGGGCAGGCCGCAGCCGATAGTGGTTTCGGACAAAGACACGAATAGCTTAACGGTTCGGGATACGGCGGAGAACGTCAAGCTCATCGGCGAATTGCTCGAGAGTCTCGACAAAGATCGCGCCGAAGTTGTGATGGATGTGAATATCTACGAAGTATCACACAGCAATTTTTTGCAGCTCGGCAATCAGTTGGGACAGGGCAGCGCGTTTAATCTCGGCGGATCGCCGGGACTTTCGGTTCTTACTTCGAACGCCGCCACTACCGCCCAGCATGTCGGCGTTAATGTTGCCAGCATTCTGGCCGGAGTGCCTACCGGAGGCGCGTATGCTCTGGTTATTCCTCCATCGGTGCTGACGGCATTTCAGAGTAGGAATAACTCGAAGCTGTTGGCGTCTACTCAAATTCACGCCTTCAACAACGAGGAGTCCAGCGCCCGCATCGGTCAACGTGTGCCGGTGCAAACTGCGCAGGCCTTTCCGTTTGGAGTCCAGACCGGCTCCACGACGCCGACACCGAGCCAGCCATTTGGCAGCGGCGGCTTTCCGGTGATCAATTATGAGCCGACAGGGTTAACGCTGAAGTTTACGCCGATCGTTTTCCCGAATCTCGACGTTCAGGTCAAGATGAACATCGAATCCAAGGATGTGGTAAACGCCGGTTCGCCCACGCCGACCTTCACTGAGCGCACTCTTACGGGGACCGCACGAGTGCAGAATAATCGCACGATGATGCTCGCCAGCGTTTCGCAGGACGTGCAATCAAACGGCCGGCAGGGGTTGCCGATTCTCAGCGGCCTTCCGATCCTGGGTAGGTTATTTACCTCTCCGACTCGCGACAATCGACAAGTCGACATCGTGATCGCCGTCACGCCGCGGGTGTTGCGCGCGCCGGCAGTGACTCCGCGCGATGAAGAGATGCGGCCGAGCGGCACCCTGCAGGCGCCGACGACCGGCTCGCTGGAAGCGATGCTGCGAGAGACAGACCGCGAAGAGCAGATTGCAGCGGCGCGCCATATTCCGAAAGATGTTGTGATCCAGGTTCCGGACGCCGCTCCTGCTTATGAGCCCGCTGTCAAAACAGATGCCGGCGATCAGGCCAAAGTATCTGAGCCGCAAAGCCCAGCGAAGGCCGCCCCGGTGAATACAACGGTGCAAACCAATACGGTTGCGGCACAAACGCAGTCGCCGACGGAAGCGAACCGCATGTCCGCGTCAATCCAAACGGATGCGACGATGCCACAGCCGAAGTCCGCTGCAATCGCGACGAGCCAGAATCCGCCGGCGCTTCAAACCGCGGATGTGAGCACGGCTTTGAAGACGTTGGTGTCATCGCCAGCGAATGTCTCGACGACCGGCCTCAGCGCCAGGCAGGACACGGCAGTGATGCCAGTCACAGATTTGGCCGCGAAAAGAGAAAGCGGGTCAACTGCCGCAAAACCCTTGGAACCGGCAGCTTCGGTAATGGAGGTCAGCCTTACTCCCGGCAAGTCGGAGTTGAAAGTTGGCGACAAGCAGCAGCTCCAACTGCGAGTGAAATCTGACGCGCCGCTGGGACTTGCGCTGGTGACGCTGCGCTTCGATCCGAAAGTGCTGAAGGTCAATTCAATTTCGATGGGCGATCTGTTCGCGAACGCGAAAACGCCGCCCACCCTAACCCAATCGGTTGACACTCATGGCATGATCTTAATTTCGCTGACACCTGCGGCGGGCTCTGCGGTGACTGCGGATGGAGCCATATTCGACATCGACGTGGAAGCGTTGGCTGCCGGCGACAGCACTCTGGCGTTCGATCTTTCCAACGTCAATATTGTCGCGAGCGATGGGCGGCCGCTGCTATTGCAGATCGAACCTATTAAGTTGACGGTGAAGTAATGAAGTCAGAACGCACGAAGCAGAAAGCAGAAAACAGAAAGCAGCAGACCGCCCCGTGTTTTCTGACTGCCGCTGGGTGCGTTCTGCATTCTGAGACGAATGGGTTTTCACTAATCGAATTAGTGATTACCGTTTCGGTGCTGGCAATTCTCACGCTCGGCGTTATCCCCCTGGTACAGGTTTCGGTCAAACGACAAAAGGAGCAGGAACTCCGCGGAGCCCTGCGCGAGATGCGCGAAGCCATCGATCAGTTTCATCGTGAAGCAGTGGCGGGCGCGCAGATGCAAGTCAATCAACAACAAGGGCAAACGACGGCACAGCAGGAGCAATCAGGTAGTCGGCCGAACCCACAGGGCGGGGCGCCCAACATTTTCGCTGATCCGCGAGTGCGGGTGGCGATCACCGACCAGACGATTTTCACCGCCGACAATCCCGATCGGTTTCCGCCGGACCTGGATACGCTGGTAAAAGGCGTGAACGTCCTGCCGATCAGTGCGGGCAACCTGGGGCGGCGAGGCAATATGAATTTTACGGCGACCCAAGCGGCGACTGAGGAATCGCAACAGCCGAAGATTAAAGTTTATTTGCGAAGGATCCCCGTCGATCCGATGACCGGCAAAGCTGATTGGGACTTTCGTTCGTGCTACGACCCTTCAGACTCAACTTCGTGGGGCGGAGAGAATATTTTTGACGTCCACTCAAAGTCTACTGGCGTCGCGCTGAATGGAGAGAAATATCGTGACTGGTAAGAACAGTGAGCAGAAAGCAGCAAGCAGTAAGCAGTTCGAAGAGCAGGGGCATCTGCTCACTGCGCGCCGCTCACTGCTAACTGATTTCGGCTTCACCCTGCTCGAATTGATGATCGTGATCTCGATCATCATCATCCTGGCTGCCGTTGCCTTGCCGCAATATCACAAGACGATCATGCATGCGCGCGAGACCGTCCTGAAGGATGATCTACACAAGATGCGCGAACTCATCGATCAGTATGCCGCCGACAAGGGAAAGCTGCCACAGTCGCTCGATGATCTGATCAGCGCGGGCTATATGCGCGAAGTACCAAAAGATCCGATTACCGATAATAAGGATTGGAACATCGTCACCGGCGACGACCCCTATTCAACCGAGGGCGGCACTGGAGTCACTGACGTGCATAGCTCATCCAGCGAAGTTTCTACCGAAGGCACTCCGTACAGCGAATGGTAGCCGCATTTTCGATTTTGGATTTTTGACTTTCGATCTCGTTCGCCGGCGCCGACAGTAAAATCGAAAATCAAAAATCGCAAATTAAAGAATGCCGCGTACCCCACTCCATAAATTGGTCAGACCGCGTTTTCCACCGGCCGCTGTCGGCATCGAGAGCAACAGCGCCTCGGTCGTGCAGTTGGACCGCGCCCGTGGCGGGTGGGTCGTGAGACGCGCCGCGTCCGTCAATCTGCCGGCAGAGTTGATCAAACCCGGTTTCGATCGGACCAACATCAGCGATCAAACTGAAGCCGCCAGAACGCTCGAGGATCTGGTGACCAGCGCCGGACTCCTGCGGCAGCGTAAATTCTCAGCGTCGCTTCCCGAAGCGGCAACCCGATCGGCAATCGTAACGATCGAAGGCGCGGCCACATCACGTCGTGAAACTGAAGAACTGTTTGAATGGAAGGTCGAGCGCAGTTTTGGCGCGCCGCTTTCGGAACTGAGGGTTTCGCGTCGGCTGGAGGTGCTCGCGGAATACGAATCGCTTTTTCACACACTGAGGTGGCATACGGGCTTAATTCTCCCGCGGCACGCGGGTGAAGAACAGTGGCTGCGAAATGGGAATCGCGGCGACGGACTATTATTGACTGCTTATGAAGAGGGATTCACGGCGGTACTGATGCGCGGCGATCGACCGCTGGTCGTGCGATCAGTTTTTTGCGAGCCGGCGGAATGCGATGATGAGCTTCACCGGATTCTGTTGTTTTATCGCGACCGGGCGGGCGCGCAGGCGGAAGCGGCGGTTGATCGATTGTTAGTCATTGGGGAGCAACTGGACAAAAAGCGAGTTGCCGAGATTGCGCAGGACGCTCTGGGCGTCAATCTCAAACCCCTTAATGCAGTCGATGTGGGTTTGCTTGTGCCAGCGGACAGCCTCAAGTTCGATGCGATCGCCGCACCCGCGGGCCTGGCGCGTCTGGCCTGGTAGTTAGCCGTCATTGTCCAGATCAAGTATTTGAGCTGAGGCGTCTTGAAACTTTCGAGTTTCGCCGAACGTAGAACCGGAGCAACGGAAATATGAGCGCAGCCATTTCTTTAGCTAACGTGACAAAGCTCGGCGACGGTGAACTGGTGCAAACTGCGGTCGCCGGGCGCGAAGCGTCGTTCGAGGAGCTCGTGCGGCGTTATCAACGGCCGATCGCCGCGTACGTCTATCGCATGGTTGGCGATTATGATGCTGCGCTCGATCTTACTCAGGAAGTTTTCATTAAAGTTTACAACTCGCTTGCGCGCTACCGATCTGAATTCAAATTCTCGACCTGGATTTACAAGATCGCCCATAACGCCGCGATCGATCACCTGCGGCGCCATGCGGTACGCGAACAGACACTGACGGGCAGCGTCGAAGGCGAGCGGCGCGAAGTCGCGATTGAGAGCCGGCGGCTCACGCCGGAACAGGAAAGCGAAAGAAAAGAACGTCGCTCGGAAATTGAATCGGTTGTGCAACTCTTGCAGGCGTCATATCGCGAATTGATCATCCTCAGGCACTCGCACGATTTAAGCTACGACGAAATTGCCGAAGTTACCGGTTTGCCGCTGGGCACAGTTAAGAACCGTTTGTTTCGCGCGCGCGAGACCATGCGCGACCTGCTGGTCCAGCGCGGAATCAACAGGGCGTGATTTTGATCTTATGGAAGATACTTTCGACAACCCGTGTCAGTCTGAAGACGTCGCCGCGTATCTTGATGGCGAGTTGGACGGCATTGCCCTGGATAGATTCGAGCAGCATGTGAGGGCCTGTGCCGGATGCGCGACAGAGTTGCGAATCCAGCGCCAATTGCTTTGCACGCTCGACGTGGCATTCAGCGATTCACGCTCGTTTCATCTGCCGAATAATTTCGCTCGCGTCGTTTCGGCTCACGCTGAAAACGATCTCACAGGCATGCGGGATCGTCGTGAGCGGCGACGCGCCGTACAACTCTGCGCGCTCTTGGCATTGGTGTCGTTTGGGTTGCTGGGCGCCGCCACTCGGTCCATTGTGTTTGATCCGCTCCGGTCGTTCTTCAGAACCATGCGCGTCCTGGTGGATCTTGTGTGGCACGCAACCTCAGAAGTTGCAGCGAGCGCGGCCATGTTGATTCGGGTGATTGGCCGCGCGATCCTGTTGGCGCAAGCGGGCTCCCGTTTCTTTTTCGTACTCGCATTTCTCTTGTCGATCTGTTTCCTGTCTCTGCTCATAGCTAACTATCACCGCGCGCAAATCATTGAATAGGAGTCGTCCCGTTCAATGATCGCGACTCAAGTCCTGCCACCGGCCACCTCGCAAATCATTATTGCGGCTTCGCATCACCTGAAAAGGATGGCCGCGCTGATCGCTGCGCTGGTGTTTCTGGTCATGGCTGCGACCGCGCAACCTGCAAACGAAGAACACCCCGGCGACCCCCAGGCGCGCGTGATCGACGGCGTGACGAACACAACTGTTTTCGGTATGGGCGAATCGATTCGCATTACCGGAACCGTCAAGGAGGGCGCGATCGCCTTTGGCGGCGATGTGATTGTCGAAGGCGCCGTTAATGGCGACGTGGCCGCGATTGGCGGATCGGTGATTCAACGCGAAGGAGCACGAATAGGCGGAGACGTGATCGTGCTGGGCGGAATTTACCATCACGGAAAGGCCGCGCCCGATCGCGATCCCAAGAGCGTCACGATCATGTATGCCGGATATGAAGATCAATTGCGGCGTATCATGCGCGATCCCTTCAGCGTTCTGCATCCACAATTTTCAGCCGTTTTCCTGGGCACGCGTCTGTTGGCGATCTTAATCTGGTTTGTGGTGGCGCTGGCATTGACTGCCGTCATGCCTAACACGATCAGCCGCGCGGTGACTCGATTACAATTGACGAGTTTGCGCGTTGCGGTAATTGGATTGATGGGATCTGTTGTCATAACCTTGGGAGTGCTGGGGAGTTTGTGGCTGTTACCGTCGATCTTTGGCGCCGCAATTTCCGTAATGGCGCTGCTGCTCGCGCTGGTCGCAACTGTTTTCGGTCGGGTGGTGATCGTCGCGACCACCGGGCGATGGTTGCAGCGGAAGATATGGCCGCAACTTCAGTCCGAGTCGGTGATGCTTTTGTTGGGCGTCACATTCTGGATCGTGCTGTCCTCGATTCCATACGTTTGGCCGTTCGTGCAAGCGGGTTTGCTGGTGGCCAGTCTGGGGCTTGCATTGACCGCGCGATATCGCGTCGGCTGGAAGAAGACCGCGCAGGCCAACACCTAAACACGGCCTGGTGGTACTCGATCACAAAAGTGGATCCATCGCAATCGACAGATGATGTCCTGGTCGGCGCGGCCGCAGCCGGTGACGAGGACGCATTCGAACAATTGTTTGAGCGTCATCGGCGTCAGGTTGCGCGCGTGGCCAGCCGGTTTTTTGCGCAGCGCGAGCAGATTGAAGAGATAATCCAGGATAGTTTTACTAAAGCGTACTTTGCGCTTGCCACTTATCACGGCACCCACGCCGCTTCGTTTAAGGCGTGGCTGTCCCAGATAGCTATTAACTGTTGCTACGATCAACTGCGGCGCGCGCGTCGCCGTCCCGAACAGGGGTTTGGAGACATTGAAGAAAGCGAAGCGCAGGAATTTGCGGCGCAGCTTCGATCGCCGCCGCGAGATGTCGAGACCGAACTTGTTTCGCGCGATCTGGCAGTCAAACTGTTGTCTCGTTTGAATGCTGACGATCGATTGGTGCTGACCTTACTTGATGTGGAGGGGTTTTCGGTGGCGGAAATTGCGGAAGCGACAAACTGGTCCATTTCAAAAGTAAAGGTCCGAGCGCATCGCGCGCGGGCGAATCTCCGCCGCGTGCTGCGGCGTTACTTATAAGGCAAAATCCGCCAAAAACACTGGGAGAATACTTGTAACTTTTGATTGTTTTTAATCGTCTTTTGATGATGAGCGCGGTAAACTGACACCGCAGGAGAAGCTAAGATGTTCGAATCGAATCCCTCAAAAACTGAAGAGTTGGATCGAGCGGGAAAGCTCATTCTAATGGCAGCTGCCGCGAGCGACAGCGAGATTGAAGCCGCTGCCTCTTCGCCGTTTCTGTTTACCCGCCTGCGCGCCGGAATAGATGAAGAGCGCCGGCGACGTGAAGAGTCGAACGGGTGGTTGTCTCTGATTCAGGTTGCCTGGCGCGCAGTTCCGGCGATGGCCCTGGTAGCGATCCTGGCTGCGGTCCTAACCGTCTGGTCAGCTAAGTTTGACTTTGCGTCAACACCTCAGGCTGAGGATGAACCGCTTATTGGGGCGCTTGATCCGGGCGTTGAGCAGACCGTGCTTGCCAGCCGGAACGGTTTGTCGCGCGACGAAGTATTCAACATCGTCCTTGATCGTAATTATGGGGCAAATGCGAAATGACAACACAAGGTCACACACGATTGAAGGTATGGTTGGTGCTCGTGGTGGTATTCGCGCTCGGCTCAGTGACCGGTGCCGCACTTACCGGCTTGTACCGTTCACATGCCAGCGGCGATCGTCCTGGGGCGAAAGATCGCTTTGAAAAGATGCGTCGCGATTTGAATCTGACTGAGGATCAAACAAAGTCGGTCAGCGCGATTCTCGACGAGACGCGTAACGAGTATCACTCGCTACGCGCAGAGTTGCGGCCACGTTTCGAAGAGCCGCGCCAGAAAGCGCGCACTAAGATTCGAGCATTACTGACGCCGGATCAACAGCAAAAATTTGACGCGATGGTTGCCCAGCAAGACGCCCAACGCGAAGGCGAGCAGCGAAAGCAGCGTTAATAATTCATTATTCTGGACGTCGATCCATTCTTCGGCTGTCATTCTTCTCGGAACTAATCGAACTTTTTGCAACTAACTGGTTTAACGGGGCGTAAACAATGAATATCTCGAAAACTCACATGGATATAAGCATGTCAAGAGTGCTGAAATTAATTCTATCGCTGGCGATTTTGCTCGGAGCGGCCTGCGCGCTTTGGGCGCAAACACCTACGCCGGCTGCTCAGATCGCAGGCGTCATAGGTGAAGTCAAGAACATCGATATGGCGACAAATCAGATGATCGTGCGCGCGGAAAGCGGCGTGCTTTCGACCGTCATACTAAACGAGAAGACGCAGTACAAACGTATGGCGCCGGGCACGAAATCGTTGACCGGTGCTACAGACATCGCGCTCTCGGACGTTGGTCCCGGTGATCGCGTTTGGGCGCGTTGGCGACCGGGCACCGATCAGCAGACAGTCGCGGCAGCGCAGCTGGTCGTGATGTCGAAAGCAGACTTAGCGAAGAAGCAGGAAGCAGAGCGAAATGAATGGCGCAAGCGCGGTGTGAGTGGAATCGTCAAATCAGTTAATCCGTCCACGCGGGAAATCACAGTTTCCAGTCGCTCGCTGGCGGGCCAGTCGCAGTCCGTCATTATTCCCGTCACCGACAAAGTTTTGCTGCGGAGATATCCGCCCGACACGGTGCCGAAGTACAGCGACGCGAAACCGAGTAAGTTCGAAGAAGTCAAAGTAAACGATCAGTTGCGTGCGCTTGGCGACAAGAGTGCTGACGGAACTCACCTGACTGCTGAAGAGGTCGTATTCGGAACTTTCAAAATCGCCGGCGGCACGGTCACAGCGATTGACGCGGCGAACAACCAGATCAAGATAAATGATCTGACAACGAAGAAGTCTTTGACGATTGTTTTCAAGCCGGACTCGATCATCCGTCGCCTGCCGCAAGGCGCGGCAATGATGCTTGGCGGTGGAATGGGCCCCGGCGGACCAGGCGGCGGACAAGGAGCAGGGCAAGGCCGTCCGCAGGCTCAGGGCCAGGGACAACGACCCGAAGGCGCCGGGCCAGGAGGACCGCAGGGCGGCGGCATGCGAATGGGCGGCGGCAATATGGCCGACATGCTGGAAAAATTGCCAGTCATCTCCATTAATGATTTGAAAGTTGGTGACACGATTCTGATGTCGAGTCTTCCGGGTGCTGATCCAACTCAGTTAACGGCGATCCAATTGGTGACGGGCGCCGAAACGCTCCTGGCTATGGCCGCGGCGCGTCCACAGCAGGGCGGGCAGGGCCGCCCGCAGGGTGGCGTCGATCTGAACGGAAGTTTTGGTGGAATGTTTGGCGGTCTCGGTGGGCCGTGATCAATTTCCTCTGATCTCGCAGTTTGGATTTCAGAGCAACCGCGTATAGCGAAACGGATCTTCCCCCAATCGCGCGCGGTTGTTGTCTAATGAGAAGAGTCAAAAGATGAATATTCGAAAGTTAATAACACCTATTGCTTGCGTCGCGTTGGTCGTTGCATTTTCCATCTCAGCTTCCGCGCAAAACCGCGCTACGCTTCGCGGTTCGATCAGCGATGAGTTTGGCGCGACAATCGTCGGTGCCACGGTTACATTGATTGACGCGAACGGCGCGCAAAAGACTGCTACGACAAATGCGGACGGCGCCTATTCGTTTACTAATCTGGCGCCAGGCAAGTACAAGATTCGCGCTATTGCCGCCGGCTTTGCGACTTCAGAGGACACGGAGATTGACGTTGCCGCCGGTCGCCGCGATCCGGTCAATCTCACCTTGAAGATTGCGGCCATCGAAAGTCAGGTGAAGGTGAATGCCGACACCCCCGTCAGTACGGACACCAACAACAATGCGAATCAGCAGGTGATCACCGGTAAGGATCTGGACGCGCTGCCGGATGATCCGGATGAGCTGGCGGCGGCCTTGCAGGCGCTGGCCGGTCCGACGATCGGGCCAAACGGTGGCCAGATTTTTATCGATGGATTCTCAGGCGCGAATCTGCCGCCAAAAGAAGCCATCCGCGAAATTCGCATCAATCAGAATCCATTCGCGCCGGAAAACGATCAGCCATCGGCGCGCATAGACATTCTGACCCGGCCCGGAACAGACAAGTTTCGCGGCGGCGCTAACTTTAATTTCAACGATGAGAGTTTGAACTCACGCAACCCGTTTGCAACTAGTTCGAGCAAGCGCACACCTTTTCAGATTCGTCAATTTGGCGGCAGCATAAGCGGACCAATCGTAAAGAAGAAGGCTTCGTTCTTCTTCGAAGGAAACCGCAACGAGACGGATGACAACGAATTGATCCAGGCGACGATTCTCGATCCCGCTTTCAACATCGTGCAGCTCGGCGAAGGCTTCCTGGTTCCACGACGCAACACGAATATTGGCCCGCGACTTGATTACGCCATCAATTCGAAGAACACCTTGATTGCCCGCTATAACTTCTTTGAGTCAAAGACCAAGAACCAGGGAGTCAGCGGGTTTACGCTGCCCTCGCGCGGTTTCGCAAACAAATCAAGGAACCAAAATATTCAGTTGACGGAAACCGCGGTTATCAACGCATTTACGATCAACGAAACACGCTTTCAATTTTCTCATGGTCGAAACGAGTCTTTAGGCAGCAATACTATCGCCGGCCTGAATGTCAGCGGCGCCTTCAACGGCTGTGTGTCCGGTGGGACTTCATGTTCAGGCGTGGGACACGCAATCAATAAGAGCAATCGTTGGGAGTTGAATAACTTTACTCAGATTCAGAAGGGCATGCACACTTTCAAATTTGGTGGGCGCGTGCGCGGCGTCAAGATTGATGATATCAGTCCGAGCAATTTTGCCGGCAGCTGGTCATTCTCGGGAGGCTTTGGGCCAGCGCTGGACGCGAACAACAATCCGATTGCCAGCTCTAATATTCAATTGAGTAGTATCGAACGTTACCGGCGAACGATCTTGATTCAAACGAATGGCCTGACAGCCCAGCAGTTGGCGTTTTGCGGCGCTGGAACAACTACCGCTGATTGCATTCGACGACTCGGCGGTGGCGCTTCGGCATTCACCATTAACACCGGTAATCCCGAGGCGTCGGTTTCGCAGACGGATCTCGGGGTCTACGGGCAGGATGATTGGCGGATACGACCGAACTTGATGTTGAGTTATGGCCTGCGCTACGAGAACCAAACCAACATCAACAGCAAATTCAACTTTGCGCCACGAATTGGTTTTGCCTGGTCGCCGGGCGCAGCTAACTCGACGAAACCACCGAAGACCGTGCTCCGCGGCGGCGGTGGCATCTTCTACAATAGATTCAGTGAAGGACAGACTCTCCAGGCGCATCGTTTGAATGGCTCTAACGAGCTTTCCTTTGCTATCGCTGAACCATTCCTATTGAATACCGCGCCGAGCCAGGCACAGCTCGATCTGGTGACGGCGCGACCCGTCTACACCGTGCTGAATCAGTTTCCGAGTGTGCCGACCGCGGCCCAGCTCGCGCTGTTCCCGGTGACACAGCAAACGACCTGGCGCGTCGCTTCAAACCTTCAGGCGCCGACTTTCTATCTCACCGGTATCCAGGTCGAACGGCAATTGCCGAAGAACATCAGCAGTTATGTCGCTCTCTACAACGTTCGCATCCAGCATGTGATTCGTGCGCGTGACATCAACGCACCGTTGCCGGGTACGATTACGGCGGCTACGCCGAACGGCGTCCGGCCCAACCCGGCTCTGGGCGACATCTATGAATACGAATCAAGCGGCAAGTATCGCCAGACGAACCTGAGTTTTGGATTCAACAGCCGGCTCAATCCAAGGATCTCGTTGTCGGGGAACTATACCTACAGTAGGTCCTTCAACGACACAGATGGGCAGGGGGGATCGCTATTCCCGGTCAACTCATACGATTTCAGCGGTGAGTTTGGGCGCGCCTCAAATGACGTACGGCATCGGTTTACGCTTTTTGGCACAATCAATTCGCCCTGGTGGAAGCTGGTGTTTAGTCCCTTCATCGTCGCCGCTTCCGGCGCGCCATTCAATATCATTACCGGCCGCGATACAAACCTCGATCGGATCGCCAACGAGCGGCCGAGCTTCGCGGCCGCGGGCGCCGATTGCAACAACGTCAACATTCGCTGCACACGGTTTGGAAATTTCAATCTCAATCCGCTCCCGGGCGAGACGATCATTCCGCGCAACTATGGTCAAGGACCTGGTCAGATGACTGTGACTTTGCGCCTCAGCCGCACGTTCGGTTTTGGCGGCGAGGCAAATCGCAGTGCCTCATCGCAGCAAAAAGGACAACCGAAGAATTCATCAGAGGCACCTAAGCGCGGCGATGCGGGCGGAATTGCTAACAAGATGGGCGGAGTGATGGCTGGCGGCGGCGGCGGGCCAAGAGGCGGCGGCGGTGGCGAAGGCGGCCACGGCGGCGGTCCGCAGATGATGATGATGGGCGGACCGGGTGGCGCCAGCGCGCCCCAAAAATACTCGCTGACGGCATCGGTGAACTTTCAGAACATTTTCAATCGCGTCAACCTTTCGAATCCGGTGGGCAATTTGTCCTCGCCGAACTTCGGCCACTCGCTCGGACTCGCCGGCAGCTTTGGCGGGTTTGGCGGCGGCGGCGGAGGTAGCAGCACCGGCGCGGGTAGTCGCCGTATTTATCTCAATCTCAGGTTTACTTTCTGAACTTTCCGAAGAATCACCGCGTATAGCTCTCTGAGCGGAAGCAGCGAACTCGTAACTCAGGTATTCTGAGTTACGAGTGTCGGATTAGATCGCATGTTAACGATCGTCACTCTCCGTTCGTCTTAAGCTGAAGCGGTCGAATTCAGTCTTACCTTCTGGAATTTCCTAAGCAAGGGAGCCCGTGATGAAAAAATATGCTGTGATATTCGTACTACTTTTACTCGTCACGCCGGCGTCATCGGTATTAGCTCAAACGCCCGGCGCTGCCCCTAATGCCAAATCAAACGGCGCCTCTGCGGCAACAAGCACCATCGCCGCGCCACCTGCGATTACTGATAAGAGTACTCCGGTGGAACTGGCGCGCGCGGCGCTCGCTGCGCTCGGAGGTGACAAATTCAAGAACCTGAAAAGTATGATGTTGGTTGGTGACGCCACGCTCTATGCACCGAACAGTACGCAATCCGTGCCTGGCAAATTTGTGATGGTGACGGCCGGCGACAAAGTCCGAATTGACATCGACGCCAGTCCGATCTTCAAATTCAAACAGGTTTTTGACGGACGTCAATCGCTCAGTTCAATCCCCGGTCTCGAGATGCCGCCGGCGAGCCGCTTCGGAATGCCGGTGCTCGCCAAATACGATCAGCCCGGTTACACGGTGTCGGCTCTACCAGATAAGAAGAAACTTCGTGGCTTCCGGATTGTCGACAGCGACGGCAACACGACGGATTTTTTTATCGATCCCGCGAGCGGCCGGGTGATGCAGTACATCATTCCGTATAACGGCGTGACGTTCGGGACCGAGAATTCAAAGTTCATGGAAGTTGAAGGTGTGCTGATTCCATCTTCGTTTTCGCAACGGCTCGAGACCCAGCTGGGGGCGTACTTTGCTGAGTATAAAGTTAAGAACGTAAAGCTCAACCAGCCAATCGGTGATGACGTGTTTGTGATCCAGTGAACGACCGTCGTCCGAGCTGCTTCTGCTGTTTGGAACACGAGTTCGCGCGTGAAGGCACGAGGGTTGATTTAAAACCGGGCTATCGCCGTGGCCGTTTGCGCGGGCTGAGTTCTCGCTGCAACCTCATCCGGCCATCGCGTTTGCAGCCGGTTCGCCATCTACAGCCTTCATGGTCGCGGTCTTTGCGCGAGTTCGTCTGGTCCTGGTACCGAGCACGTTTTCTTTGCGCTTAATTTTCGGCGGTTTCCTGGCTGCAGCTTTTTGATCCGCGGCAGCTTCTGGCACGGACACAGCCTCTTGCACCGACAGAATCTCTTGATCGGACNTGCAGCTTCCATCTAACACGGCGCCCTGTTCGACAATTAGAGTTGGGGCCTGAATATTACCAGTCAGTCTCGATCCGCGGCACAGTTCTATGCGGTCAGCCGCGACGATGTCGCCGGTCACGACGCCATGGATCTTCGCGATTGCGACTGCTACCTTCGCGTCGACTCGACCACCGGCAGAGACAATCAAGGTGCCGCCAGCGGATGAAATGCGACCAGAGAAATAGCCATCGACGCGGAGCATCGATTTGAAAGAAAACTGTCCGATAATCCCTGTGCCGCTCCCCACGAAGGCCGAAAGAGTTCCCTCCGTAATCTCACGCACGATCGTTGCGCTGTTCGTCACAGTCCTGGTTGTGCTCGCGCTATCGGCCGAGAAAGAATCGCTGCCGGCGTTTTGATAAGCCGAATAACCCGGGGTCGAGTAACCTGTGTCGGCTTCCGTCTGGTTCCTATACTCGGTTGAATTTGTTCCGACAGTGAACATAGTTCCCTCCACTGACTTGATAACGGGAACCGTAACTGATGGACGCTGAAGCGATCCCCGTTCTGCGATATTGGTAAATGAAAACTGTTGGGGGCGCTTTATATCATCAATCAAAAGGCGCCGTCCAGTCGGAGCCTGTCCCTTCACATCAGAGCAGCAGCATGATGCGTGAGCATAGAGGCCATGCCAGTGTTTCGCCCAACCCTCGCCCAGACTGAGAAAGGGATCTTTCTCGAATTCGATCGCTTGAGCCTTTGCTATCGATCACACCACGGCGGCCCACGCGGGAGTCCGATTAAGC
>QHXH01000256.1:958-1551 GCA_003222855.1 Acidobacteriota bacterium | reverse complement strand
CCGGCGCGCCGCCCGCGCCGCTGACCGGCGTATAGGTCCAGGTTGCGCCCCCGTCATTCGAGAATTCGATCGTCGCGGTCCAGGGAGCCGAAATGGAAGCTGAGCCAAGCTTATAGTCGACATTTGCAAAGACTCTTTGCAGAGGATCTGCGTTATTCGGATTAGGATCGGTGATAACCAGACTCTGCGCGTTGGTAGTGCCCGAATTAGTGAAGCTGACAGCGTAATCCAGATCAGTGCCCGGTTCCTGATCGCCTGTTGGGCTGACGCTTTTCGCCAGATCGATGTTCGGCGTTCCAGCTTCACCGATTTGAAAATCGCTAAATGACGTAAGTCCCGTTACCTGCGTGCTGGTGGCGGTTCGCGTTCCGACCGTGGGGTAAGTCCAGGTCCCGGACGAGAACTTGCCGACGACCAGAGCGTTCGTGTTCGTCCCACCGTCAAGGTCTCCGGCGACAAAGTTGAAAGTCGCGCTGTAATTCGTGAACACAATTCCGCCGTTGGTTAATGTCCAATAGCGATTCACTGTCTTGGCAGCATTTATCGTGGAACCTGCGATGTTGGAATGGTCGCCCGCGGTTGTGCTCGCTGTG
>QHXH01000256.1:0-847 GCA_003222855.1 Acidobacteriota bacterium | reverse complement strand
ATGTATCCACTCGTTCGCGAAACTGAGCCGGTCGAACTGATGATGACTTTGTTCGAGCTGGTGGTGATGTTTCCAGAGGCGAGCGTCAGGATTCCATTGATCGTGATGCTTCCGCTCAGTGCCACGCCGCTGGTGTTATTAATTTTCAGGCCCCCGAACGTGTTGCTGCCAGTGCCCTGGCTCGCAGCTCCGGCGAATTCAACAGTAAGGTTGGCCAGAGTCCTATTCGTTATTGTGTATTGACTGGTGAAATCCGTCGAACCTGCGGCCCTGGTAACCTGGACTGTGCCGTTTCCGGTAAGAGTGCCCGCGCCGCTAATGACGACTGCCGATCCGGGCGCGAAGATGGCGCGTAAGTTTACGGTGAAGTTTCCACTGACACTGAAATTCGCGCTCGCGGTTACTGCCACAGCGGTATTGGAAATTGTGAGGTTGTCATATGTGCTGTTTCCGGCGACAAGTGGAGCTAGTGCCGTGACGGACTGTGCGGCAGTTCCATTGTAATTGACTGTGCTTCCGGTGGTCACGAATCCGTTACCTGCATTATGGGTGGAACTGGCAGTCAAAACTCCCGCCACGCCAATTGTTCCGCTGCCGGCAAGCGTCACGTTATTAGCTGCCTTCGCGCCGCTGATCGCCAGGTTGTTGTAGTTGAAAGCGGGAACGGTCTGCGCACCGGTTCCATTGAAATCGATCGTGCTGCTGGTGACGGTGTACGAGTTGGTCCCGGGAGTGAAGGTTGCGGCCACACCGATGGTGCCGCTGCTGGCTAATGTGCGTGCCCCGCTGGAACTGCTGGTTAGATTGTTGTAGTTGAAAGCGGGAATGGTTTGCGCACCCGTCCCAT
>QHXH01000494.1 GCA_003222855.1 Acidobacteriota bacterium | reverse complement strand
CGGAATCACTTCGCCGGTTGCGGTAATAATTAGTTGACGATCGGCCGTTATGTGTTCGCCTTCGATCGTGATTTCCTCGCCACTCGGCATTTCAATCGGCAGGTGATCCAGGAAGCGTTCAGCATCGATCGCGGCCATGCAGCCTGTTCCGGCTGCGGTCACTGCCTGGCGGTAAACTGAGTCCTGCACGTCTCCGCACGCAAACACACCCGGAATATTGGTTGAGGTCGAATGTCCGTTGGTTTTAATGTAGCCGACGGCGTCCATCTCGATCTGTCCCACGAAGAGATCGGTGTTTGGTTTGTGTCCGATTGCGATAAAGACACCTTCACAATCGAAGATCACATCGCCGGTCTGAACATTTCGCAAGTGGACGCCTGTTACTCCCTGCTCCTGAGTTCCCAGAATTGCAACCAACTCTGTATTCCAAATGAATTCGATCTTGTCGTTGGCAAAAGCCTTCTCCTGCATAATTTTTGACGCGCGCAATTTGTCGCGGCGATGGACCACGAAAACCCGCTTAGCATAACGCGTGAGGAATGTCGCTTCTTCCATCGCAGTGTCTCCACCACCCACGACAACCAGGTGTTTGTTACGAAAGGCCGGCAGTGGGCCGTCACAGGTGGCGCAAGCAGAGACACCATTACCGCCGAAGCCGTCGGGCGTCTTGGCCTCGCCGGGGACGCCCAGCCATTTCGCGGACGCGCCCGAGGCAATAATCAGGGTGTCCGCCATTATGACTTTGTTGTCGGTGTGCAGCGTGAACGGACGCGATTGCAGATCGACTTTATTTATCCACTCTTCCAGAAACTCAGTCCCGAACCGTTCTGCCTGTTTGCGAAATTCCACCATCAGTTCCGGGCCCTGGATGCCTTCGGAGAAGCCGGGATAGTTTTCCACGTCGGTCGTAATCATCAACTGACCACCGGGAGTGGTCTGTTTCTCGGTGTCTGCCGGGGCATCGATCAGCAGAGGGTCGAGATTTGCGCGGCCGGCGTAAATTCCAGCAGTCAGCCCCGCTGGTCCGGAACCAATGATCACCACCTGACGGCGAATTTCTTCTGTTGCCAAGCTTGTTGCTCCTTTTATGTCAGTACCCCGAGTACAGCTACCGGCTCGCATACCCTAACGTTGAGCATCCGATCCGTTCACTACCGTTCGCGGTTGCGGTATAGTCATTAACAGGAAAATCTGTTGGCGTTTTCGGTTGCGCGTATAGTATAAATAATAGCGTACAAGTTAGTCGAACCAGGCAGGCCCCTGACCTGAAAGCAATCCACCATTCGTTCGGCTCGTTTTCGAATCAGTTGAGCACAGACTCGGAAGAAAAGATTTTGACTGACTCGCTGCCCCCGATTCGCACTATCGGTGTGCTTGGGGCCGGAACTATGGGCCACGGCATCGCTCAGGTGGCTGCCGCGGGCGGCTTTGAAGTCGTCCTTCGCGATCTGAACGACGAGTTGGTTGCGCGTGGAAGGCAAGCGATTGAGCGTAATTTGGCGAAGGGCATCGAACGCGGAAAAATTACCGAAGAGCAAAAGCAGAAAGTTCTTTCGCGGATTACTACGACTTCCGAGTTACGAGAACTGGCTGCGGCTGATTTGATCATAGAAGCAGCGCCGGAAAACCTCGATTTGAAACGGAACCTGCTGCGCGAATGTGAAGAGGTTACGCAAGCCGACTGCATTTGGGCGACTAACACTTCGTCGCTTTCGATAACTGAGATTGCCGGCGCCGCGGCGCGTCCGCACAAAGTCATCGGCATGCACTTCTTCAATCCTGTGCATATCATGCGGTTGGTGGAAATCGTAATCGGCCGGCAGACGAGCGACGAGACGGCCGCGGTTGTTCGTGAAGTGGGGCGGCAAATGAAAAAAGAACCGATTGTCGTGCGCGACGTTCCCGGATTTGCCTCGAGCCGTCTGGGCGTTACTCTGGGCCTCGAAGCGATGCGCATGGTTGAGCAAGGCGTCGCCAGCGCCCGCGACATCGACACTGCCATGGAACTCGGCTATAACCATCCGATGGGCCCCCTGCGACTGACGGACCTGGTTGGCCTGGACGTACGGTTGAGTATCGCTGAGTATCTGCACAATAAACTTGGTTCGGAAACATTTCGACCGCCCGAAATTCTTCGGCGCCTGGTAAGCGAGGGCAAGTTGGGTAAGAAATCCGGCGAAGGTTTTTATCGATGGAACGAGCATGACAGCGCGCAAACAGCTTATACTACCTGAGTTGATTTCGGGCGAACTGAAGGAGCAACGGATCAGGTGGCAACGGTTATGAGCACTCCTTATCAAAATGAAGAGAGACGTTTTGCTCTCCGCATGGCCCTGCGGCTTCCGATCGTTGTGTCAGGCCGCTCGGATGACGGCGCCGCGTGGAGTGAACCGACTAGCTTTATATCCGCGCGCATCGTCCGGACGGCTCGGCAACCGAAGCCACCGCCACGGTTGTGCGCCTGTCGCCGGCGATTTATGGAACTGCGCGCGTCGGTGTGCAAATCGCCGAACCCTCCGAGAATTGGACTCGCCTGTTTGTTTCCTGGGTCGCTGATGAACAAGCAGCTGCGCCCGGTGACGCTTGATCGTTAACTAAGAACAAACAATTCATTTATCATTTGACATTTGTCATTTGCGAATTGGGGACCACGTGTCAGAAGCCCGCGCGTCAGCAAGGGCGCCTATGGAAGCTGTCCTCCCTAACGGTCGGGCTTCGGACAGGACGCAGATGGCCAGATGATAAATATCCAATTATATCCAATGACAAATGGAAAATAATTCTTTCCTGTGGTTTACTTTCGCAATATTCATAACCGGAGCAAATAAGTGAGCAATTCATACGAGACCATTCTGGTCGAACGTCGCGGTGGCGTCACGCTCGTCACCATCAACAGGCCCGAGAAACGAAACGCGCTCAACATTCAGACCCGCGCGGAAGGCGCCGCCGTTCTTGATGAGTTGCGGGCGGATGATTCTGTGCGCGTAGTGGTGCTAACCGGGGCGGGGGATAAAGCGTTCATCGCCGACGCAGACATCGCCGAGTTCGCCGAGCACACTGCGATTCAACAGCGCGAGGTGATGTTGGATCGTTCGCTGTTCAATGCGATCGACGGTTTTCCGAAGCCGATCATCGCTATGGTAAATGGTTATTGCCTTGGCGGCGGTTGCGAAGTGGCGCTCGCCTGCGACTTGCGCGTCGCCGGCGACAAAGCTTCATTCGGGCAACCGGAAATCAATCTCGGCATCATACCCGGCGGCGGCGGCACTCAGCGGTTGACACGCCTGGTCGGCGAAGGTAAAGCGATGGAGATGATTCTCAGCGGTGAGATCATCGATGCGCAGACGGCGTTTCTGATTGGCCTGGTGAATCACGTGGTCGCCGCGGATCAACTTGAGACGAAGACGATGGAGATCGCGAACCGCATTGCTGAGAAGAGTCCCATCGCTTTGCGGTTGGCGAAAGAAGCGGTGAAACTCGCTTCCCGATCGAATCTGGATGAAGGGCTGCGCCGGGAGGTCGATCTGTTCGCACTTTGCTTCTCGAGCGAAGACAAAGATGAAGGCGTGAAAGCTTTTCTTGAAAAGCGTAAACCCCAATTCAAGGGGAGATGAAAGTTCGACCAACTTTAGTTTGTCGACTCTCGCGAACAGCGACAAACTGAAGTTTGTCGGACAAGAGTGCCAGATGACGAGCGACCTCGAAATAAAACAATGGTCAGTAATCAGCGAGCGCGGCTGCGAAGCGAGTGCGCTGACTTACGAAGAAGCCCGGCGATTGGTCCACCGGCTTGGCGGCGAAGGCCGTCACGGATTGTGCATCATCACGGATGAAGCCGCGGCTCGGATGGTGACGGGGGGATTGAACAAGAGGTCGGAAGCAAATGTAGATCGGACATAATGCGTCGGCTGTTTGAGAACGACGGCCGGCCCCGTTAGGGGCCAAATGTTTATACATCCGAGCCTAACTCAAATTATTCAAAGCTCCTTTAGGAGCGGCATGTGATTGCGCTCCTAAAGGAGCTGGATCATGATCGCCTGTTGGGAGCTATAAACATCCCGCTTCTAACGGAGCGGAGCCGCAAGTTACCAACTTGCGCTACATCATCAAAACAACTTTCCCGAAACTCTCGTTCGATTCAATTCGCTCGTGAGCCGCGCGCACCTCTTCCATTGGAAAAATTCTGTCGATGACTGAACGAACCGCGCCGCTCGCCAACACTGGCACGACTTGCTCGGCAAACAACCGCGTGGCTGTTGCCTTTTCTTCCAGCGAACGTATGCGCAATGACGTGCCCATGATCCGTAGACGCTTGTGCATCGCTATTGAATAATCCATTTCGGCCTGGGAACCGCTTGTCGTGCCGACGAAGATCAGACGCCCTTTCGTTGCCAGCGACTGTAGGTTTGCTTTCAAATAAGCTGCGCCCACCAGATCGAGAACTACATTCACTCCCGCGCCGCCGGTCCATTTTTTCGACGCTTCAGCGAATATCGCCGGGTCGCCGTCTATGACGATCGATGAGGTCAATCCGAATTCTTTGGCGCGTTCGAGTTTGTCGGCCGTGCGCGACGTGCCATACGCGAATGCGCCCGCAGCCTTGACCAGTTGAATCGCCGCGGTACCTACTCCCGATCCCGCCGCATGAATCAGGACGTGCTCGCCCAGAGTCACTCCGCATTGGGTGAAGAGCGCGTCGTGAGCAGTCATGAAGACTTCCGGCACCGCGGCAGCTTCGGCCCAATCGAGTCTGTCAGGAATGCGCGCCAGATGGTTTGCCGGAACGGTGATGTATTCGGCTTGCCCACCACCGCCGGTGATCCCAAAGACGCGATCGCCAATCTTCCATTCGCGCACTTCATCGCCCACCTCTTCGACTTCGCCGGCGAATTCGATTCCGGGAAT
>QHXH01000493.1 GCA_003222855.1 Acidobacteriota bacterium | reverse complement strand
CCACTGCCTAACTCGCCGATCACATGCAATCCCGGGCGCTACGTATTTCAGAAGAGCGTTGACGTTCCGAAACACAGCTATGTCTTTCGGTTTGACGTCAAACCTTCGAGCAAAGACAGCTTCTATTGGAAGGGTCAGTGGTGGACCTCAGATAATGAGGGCCTTGGCACTTCCGGTTGGCCAAGTGGTGATGCGAATCGCTGGGGTATCAGTTCGCACTATCTATATAAGGACAACGGGATGTCGGGGAACTGGGTGCATATTTTCAACTCTTCAATCGTAAACGAGTTTTATGTCGGCATGCGACATGACTCCGAAGGCTTTATTCCATCTGCCGGCGTCGCTGAGAAATTGACGAGAGCCGCAATCGGGTACACCGCGCCACAGATTTTTCCGCAGAACAACACCATGAATCTGGTGCCTATAGCGAACGGCTGGACCAGTGTGACCGGCACGGCGGCGAACATCAACTGGCTGAACCGCTGGGGCGAGACCGGGAACGATTACATCAGGCCCTCATTCAGCGATAATCTTTCGATCACGCACGGTGTCCATAGCTTTAAGGTCGGCACCTATTTCGAACGATTACTGAACAGCGAAGCGCCCGGCGGCAATTGGTCCGGAACTTTGAGCTTTAGCACTTCATCATCTTTCACTACTGGGCTTGGGGGACTAGGCAGCACCGGTTTCGCTTACGCCAATGCGCTGCTGGGAAACTTCGCCAGCTACAGCGAGCAAAGCAGCCGCCCGTTTACTAACAACGAAATCCATCTGCTGCAATCGTACGCGCAGGATGAATGGAGAATGAGCCGGCGGTTCACGTTGAACTATGGCGTGCGTTTGGGGTACCACACACCATTCTTCCAACGCGACCAGCAAGGATCGAACTTCGATCCCTCTCGTTACAATCCGGCCAAGGCGCCGCTGCTTTATCAGCCTACTTGTACAACGGCATTAACGTTCGTGGCCCCTGGCAGTCCCGCCTCTGCCGCCTGTCCGACGGCCAACCGGCGAGCATTCGATCCGCGAACACCGACTGTGTTACTGACGAATACAAATCTTGTTGGAACTTTCGTTCCGGGCACCGGGGATTTAGGTAACGGAATGATCTTGTCAACCGATCCGACCGCGCCCCGCGGCTTTAGAAATACGCGGTCGCTGGACCTCGAACCGCGCGTTGGACTCGCCTGGGATTTGCGCGGTGACGGCCGCACTGTTTTGCGAATGATGGGCGGTGTCTATCATGCGCCGCGCGTCGGCGGTGGCACTGGCGGCGCCAGCAGCCTTGGCGGCAACCCGCCATTGCAGCGCAGCTTTTCCGTGACCTTTGGAAACATCGATAATCTCTTAAACATCATCGGCGGGGCCTTGAATTCGCCAAGCACTGTGGCCGCAGTCGAAGTGAGTTCAAAGACGCCAACAACTTATAACTACACCGTCGGAATTCAGCGAGACATCGGGTACAAGACGGTGGTCGAAGTGGCTTACGTCGGATCGCAGTCCCGGCACCTTGGCGAGCGACGCAACATCAATCAGGTGCCCGACAACGCACACTTTATTGATCTGAATCCATTCGGTCCAAACTGCTTGATCAGCGTGAACGCCGGCTGCACACGAAACCCGTTCGCGAACTCAGCAGTCAACGGAATTCATACGACCGGCGTGCTTGGCGATAACTTCCTGCGTCCTTACAAAGGCTACGGCGATATCAATATGACGACGTGGTCGG
>QHXH01000438.1 GCA_003222855.1 Acidobacteriota bacterium | reverse complement strand
CAAAAGCAATCCAGCTTTCGCTGCTTCGTTCGCTGGGACTCTCTTATCCGCGCGCGCGTGTGATCAATCATCCATCACTCGCGGTCGCGGCCGCCCGCGACCTGCGCTTTCCAATCGTGGTGAAGGCAAACATTGGCGGTAGTGGCGCGGGAGTCGTGCGTTACGACTCTCCGGATTTACTCGAGCGCGCGGCGGAAGCCGCCACGATCGATCTTGGCATCGATCAGACCGCGCTGGTCCAGGAATTCGTACCGGCCCGTGACGGACACATCACGCGGGTCGAGACGCTGGGCGGCAAGTTTCTCTATGGAATCAAGGTCTTCACTTCGGGCGAGAGCTTCAACCTCTGTCCCGCGGACATCTGTCAGACCACCGATGGCGTCGAGTTGGCGCGCCTGGCCTGCCCGATCGATGCGCCTCGCAGCGGGCTTCAGGTCGAAGGCTACACGCCCCCGGATGAAGTGATCGACGCAGTGGAGCGAATTGTAAGAGCCGCGCAAATCGATGTTGGCGGTGTCGAGTACATAGTCGATGACCGCGATGGCTCTCTGCTCTATTACGACATCAACGCGCTCTCAAATTTTGTAGCTGATGCGCCGCGCGTGGTCGGGTTTGACCCGCATGCGCGGCTGGTTGATTTTCTGGAAAAGGAGGCAAACAAATGCGCTACGGTTACTGGCTACCAGTTTTCGGCGGTTGGCTGAGAAACGTCGATGACGAACGGATGGAAGCGAGCTGGAAATACAACAGCCGCCTGGCGCGACGCAGTGAAGAGATCGGCTATGACCTGACGCTCGTCGCTGAGTTGAATCTCAACGATATCAAAGGCGTCGACGCGCCGTCGCTCGACGCCTGGTCAACGGCCGCGGCACTCGCAGCGGTTACTGAGAGACTGGAGTTGATGGTCGCCGTGCGCCCGACCTTTCACCAGCCGGCCCTTTTGGCGAAGCAAGCCGCGAACATCGATCACATCGGCGGCGGCGGCCGGCTCTCGCTCAACGTCGTCTCGTCCTGGTGGGAAGATGAAGCGAAGAAGTATGGCGTGCATTTCGAGCGGCACGACGATCGCTACGCGCGCACTACGGAATGGCTGGAGATTGTCGATCGAATGTGGCGGCAGGATCATTTCTCGTTTACCGGAAAGCACTACGCCGTCGACGATGCCGTCATGCAACCCAAACCGATCAGCCGGCCGCGTCCGGTGATTTATGCCGGTGGCGAATCGGAAGCAGCGAAACAAATGATCTCCCGGCTTTGCGACGCTTACGTCATGCACGGCGACGACCCGGCGCGCGTGCGCGGAAAAATCGCCGACACGTCTGCGCGCCGTGAGCGTCTGAATCTGCCGCCGATGAAATATGGCGTTGCCGCCTATACGATCGTGCGTGCGATCGAAGCGGAAGCGAAGCAGGAGCTGGCGCGCATTACCAACGTCAAACAATCTGCTGCCGGTTACCAGAATTACCAGCAGTGGTTAGCAGGCACGAAACTGGAGCAGCAGGTTTCACTCGAAGACTACTCCGTATCGAACCGAGGGTTGCGTTCTGGTTTAGTGGGTACGCCCGAGCAAGTCGCCAATCGCATCGCGGAATTCGAAGCCGCCGGAGTTGATCTGCTGCTGCTGCAATGCAGTCCCCAGCTCGAAGAAATGGAGCGTTTCGCCGAAGCGATCATCCGGCCCAGCGCGGTCGCAACCGCCGCGTGAGCAATCAGTCACGACTGATAGTGAGTAATGAGGTCGGTCCCACCTGCGGACCGGGGTCGGGCAGGCAGCCCGCGTGATGTAGCGCAAGTTGTTAACTTGCGTGCTCGCTCTTCACGCCGCAGGCGTGAGAGAAAATAGCCGGTGCTAAGCGCGGAGCGCGACACCACCGGATCACTCTAGGCAAATAATTTTTCACGAGCCCGCTTTAGTGAAGTCAGTAACGACCATTTCTTTGACGGACATGTTCTGGGGCTTTAGAGCCCCGGCTAAACTCAGGCTGTCGCTACGCGACACTCGACCGCTCTCCCAAACGAAAGCCACGTATTCCAATCCATCTTGCAACTTTCTTTACTTTTCTTTCGCGCTCTTTTCCTCTACCATGCGCCGCCGCACAGAATCTCCCATGAAACAATCTTCACTCATCCCAGTTGAACG
>QHXH01000437.1 GCA_003222855.1 Acidobacteriota bacterium | reverse complement strand
AAGGTGATTCGCAGGCGGAACTGCGTGAGGATCGGCGAGAAATCGCCGGAGACACTCGTGATATCCGTAGCGACCGACGCGATATAAGCAAAGATCGACGTGATCGGCGGCGCGATGTGCGCGACTTGCGGGAGGACAAGAAAGAACCGCCAGAGTAAGACTTCAAGGACAGCAGTTTGGAGTTCCGCCTTTAGGCGGTCCGTTTTTAGACGATCAGTATTCCGCCTGAAGGCGGGACGCCGAACAAAAGACCAGCGTGACTAAAGTTTCAACCCGGAGGGGCTGAATCCGGAATCTGATTAGTCGCGCTGCTGGGACGAGCGATGAGGCACGCTCGTCCCTTTTTTTGCGCGCGCCTCATGTGTCAGAACCGGGAGCGGTAGCGACCGGATCAATGGCTCAACTCGTTAAGGCAAAAGGCAGGTTCTCTCGCAGTTGAATTCACGATCCGGTCGCTACCGCTCCCGGTTCTGACACGCTCTCCGCTTTCAAGCGCCTACTTCTCAACATCCTTGCCTACCTGCTAAACTCATTTTTATTCATGGAGGTGAACAAGGTGTCACTGGTCATCTATACCAAACCAGGCTGTCCCTATTGCCAACAGGCGCGCGATTATTACAACTCGAAGGGAATAGCTTTTATCGATCGCGACGCGCAAACCAATCGTGAGTATCGCATCGAGATGTTCAAATACTCTGGCGACGATCCGACGGTGCCTTGCATCGTCGAAGACGGAAAGTACCTGCAATCAGGTTGGGGCGATCCGCTCCGCGGTTGAACGGTGCATGACTGACGAGCAGTTTGCTCGTCGAAGCAGGAATAATCAAAGACTGAGAGTGATTTCAAATCGTTTTAGCAGCCGGACTTGTCCGGCTTGATCAAGACAAAGCGGCGGACAAGTCCGCCGTCTAAACGTACCCACATTTCAGAATCGGAGACATCACATGAAGAATCGAATACTTTTGACCCTACTGTTTTTTTCACTCTCACTAATCGCATTTACAAACATCATGGCCCAGGACGGAAACACATCAATGATGCTGCAACCTCCAACTACGGAAAAGAAGCCGAAGATAACGAACATCAACGGCGATCGGATGGTCGATAACTATTTTTGGCTGCGCGAAAAAACAAACCCCGCAGTGATCGCGCACCTCGAAGCTGAGAATGCGTACGGTGCGGCCATGATGAAGCCGACCGAAGGGCTGCAGGAAAAGCTCTACAACGAAATTCTCAGTCACATCAAACAGACTGATGTGAGCGTCCCTTACCGGTGGGGCGATTATTTTTATTACACGCGGACGATTGAAGGTCAGCAGTATCCGATCTTTTGCCGCAAACAGGGCTCAGTTAACGCCCCCGAGCAAATTCTCCTCGACCTGAACGAGATGGCCAAGGGCCAGAAGTTCATGGCGATCGGCAGCTTTGCACCGAGCGACGACGGAAACATTCTCGCCTACTCCACGGACAACACCGGCTATCGCCAGTACACGCTCCATTTCAAGAACCTGAAAACCGGCGAGTTGTTGCCGGACCACATGGATCGTGTCGATGACATCGCCTGGATCACCGACAACAAAACTATTTTTTATGTGACTGAAGATGAAGTCTCAAAGCGCAACGACAAAATGTGGCGTCATGTTTTGGGAACAGACAAGTACGAGCTGATTTACGAAGAGAAAGACGAGCTGTTCGACATCGGGGTCGACCGCACGCGCGACAAAGCGGTGATCATGCTCGGCGCGTTCAGCAAAACGTCGACCGAGTTTCGTTACATTCCGGCGAACGACCCGAATGCAACCTGGAAAGTAATTGTTCCACGCCAGGCCGATCATGAATACGATGTCGATCATCGCGGCGATCTTTTCTACATTCGCAGCAACAAAGGCGCGAAAAATTTTCGCGTAGTTACCGCCCCAGTCTCAGATCCTTCAGAGAAAAATTGGAAGGAGTTTATTGCTCATCGCCCCGCCGTCAAGGTTGAAGGCATCGAGCTTTTTTCGGATCATGCCGTCGTCTCAGAATGGGAAAACGGTTTGCAGCAAATCGAGATTGTAAGTTTTAAAAACAAGGCGCGACATCGTATCGCCTTTCCTGAGCCCGTGTACGCCGCGGGGCTGGCAGCCAATCGGGAATTCAAAACAACGGTCGTCCGCTACAATTATCAGTCACTGACCACGCCCAGCTCAGTCTTTGACTACGACATGGACACCAGCAAGGCAACGCTGCTGAAGCAACAGGAAGTACCCGGCGGATTCGATAAGGCGAATTACAAAAGCGAGAGAGTTTTCGCGACCGCCGCGGACGGAACAAAGATTCCAATGTCCGTGGTTTATCGACGAAACGTGAAGCTGGATGGTTCCGCGCCGTTGCTGCTTTACGGATACGGATCGTACGGCATTTCTATTCCGCCAACGTTTTCCGCAGGCCGGCTGGCGTTGCTGGATCGGGGAGTGGTTTATGTAATTGCGCACATTCGCGGCGGCGGCGAATTGGGCGAGCCGTGGCGCGAAGCGGGCCGCATGATGAACAAGATAAATACGTTCACCGACTTTATCGCTTGCGGCGAACATTTAGTTAACAATAAGTATACATCGAAAGATCGCCTGGTGATTCAGGGCGGCAGCGCCGGCGGGCTGTTGATGGGCGCGGTCACCAACATGCGGCCCGACCTCTTCAAAGCAGTCGTTGCCCAGGTTCCGTTCGTCGATGTGCTGAATACGATGCTTGACGCGTCGCTGCCGCTCACCACCAGCGAATACATCGAATGGGGCAATCCAAACGAAAAGGCTGCTTACGAATACATGAAGAAGTATTCGCCCTACGACAACATTCACAAAGCGAATTATCCGGCGATGCTGGTGAAGGTTTCGCTCAACGACAGCCAGGTACCATACTGGGAAGGATCGAAGTTTGTCGCCAAACTGCGCGACTATAAGACCGGCAACAATCCATTGATCCTGAAAGTGAACATGGGTGCAGGTCACGGTGGCGCTTCGGGCCGTTACGATGCGATTCACGAAACAGCTTTCGACTATGCGTTCATGCTTTGGCAGATGCGGATCATGAACTGATTTGGAGTGCGCTGACTCGTCAGCGCTTTGGAAAGCGGCGACTAGTCGCCGCACTGCTATAAAAATATGCACAAGATCA
>QHXH01000255.1 GCA_003222855.1 Acidobacteriota bacterium | reverse complement strand
TGCGGCTCTGTTGCTTGCCATCTCGTCGAGATGAGTTATCTGAAGCCCTTGATTCAATGAGAGTCATTATCCTCGGTGGCTGTGGCGCGATGGGATCGGAAGTAACACGCGACCTTGCGCGCACGAGCGAGTTCGAAGAGATCGTCATCGCCGATGCCAATTTTCCTAAAGCGCAAGCGCTCGCCGATGAACTCGGCGGCGGACGCGTGCGCGCGATTCAGATCGATGTCCGCGACGAAGATACTCTGGCGAAAGCGTTGACAGAATTTGATGTGGTCGCCAACGCGACCACTTATCACTTCGGATTGATCGCCACGCGGGCCGCGATCAGGGCCAAAACAAATTATCTCGATCTCGGCGGACTCTTCAACACGCCGAAACAACTGGAACTGGATGAAGAAGCACGCAAAGCCGGGGTTACGATCTGTCTCGGTTGCGGCGCGACACCGGGCGTCACAAATTTGATGACACGTCATGCGGCCGATCAACTGGATCAAGTTGGCGAAGTTCATATCGCCTTCGCTTCATTCCGATCGATTGCGCCATCGGCGGGATTGCTCGATACAGTCCTCGATGAATTCAGTCCGGGTAGTCGCCGGTTTTACTGGGAAGATGGAAGCTTGGTTGAAGTCCCGGCATTCTCAGGCGCGAAGACGATTAAGTTTTCCGAACCAGTAGGCGAGATTGAAACTTACTTCGTGCCGCATTCAGAGACGCACACGCTGCCGCGCCTGCTCGGGAAAGGCGTACATCGCATCGATGTGCGCGGCACTTGGCGGCCGGAGATCATGCGCGCGCTGCGTCTCTTCGCCGATCTGAAACTCACCAGCGATCAGTCGATCGAATTCGATGGTAAGGAAGTCAGCTCGAAGTCATTTCTCCGTCAACATATTCTGCAAACGGCGAAAGACTTTGGGGGCGAGGGCGAGTGGGCCTTTCTGCTAAGCGTCGAAGTCATCGGTCAGCGCGAAGGCAAATTCCTTCGGATAATCAGCAACACAAGTCATCCTCCCAACGCTGAATGGGGCGCCAACGCGACTGCCCGAATGACCGGAATTCCCGCGTCAATTGGCGCACAGAAATTGGCGCACGGCGAAGCGAAGCGAACCGGCGTGATCGCGCCCGAAGCTTGTTTCGAACCGTCTTCGTTTTTTGCAGAATTGGCGAAACGGGGCATTCGTATTCACACAATCATATCCCGATAATCCGAGGGCGTGGCCCGCGGGGGTTCAAGAGAAACGCTCTACCGATTATCGCTTGCAAGACGTTTCCACAGGCTGGCTTCACCTTGCGAATGAACTAATTCAGACACCCTGAGATAAGCCTGTGCGTAAAGCGCGCGCATGTCCTGCTGCGAAGTTGGGCGCTCCAGACGGCGTTCCAACTCATCACTATTCAACCTGGTTTTGGGCGCGTAATGCGACATCGATTGACCTTCGCCGGCCAAATAGATTGCCAATCCTTCTGCCAGCCAACGCGGCGCCCGGTTGCGGCTAACCGCATCGATGACGACGTGCGCTAATTCGTGGCGCAGCGTCATCCACAACGCGCCCCGGCGTTCCAGGAGAAGAACTGGCTGCAATTCGATTCGATTTCCTTTGGTGGCCGCGGCAGCCCACCACGGCTGACCCGTGCGCGAGGTGAAATCACCGGTGCTTTCATTAAACCGAATATCGAGCAACGGAATATCAACCGCGATCGATGCAGAGGATGCACGGCGCAAGTAATCGCCCCGCGCGGATTCCAGAGTATTCAAAACTTGATCAGCATTACGGTGATCGACATCAGAAGGATAGGTGACGCGGAAGTGTTCGGATGAGATAGTGATAAGCCGCGGTTTCGTTCTGAGTCCCGTAGGGACGAAATGTTTATAGCTCGTCGGTTGTGATGAATTCGTTAGCTCCGTAGGAGCGAAATGTAAATGGCGAGCAAACCGAGTTTTGGAAAACATTGCGCTCCTACGGAGCTGAGGTTTCATTTGTGATGTGGGTTCTATAGACTTTTCGCCGCTCTGCGGAGAGCGCGGTATCGCGTATAGCCCTGTGAACTTAGCCCTGCCACTCGAGGGAGGGATCAGATCGGCCCGCCATTCCGTCTGTCGCTTTCGCGACGACTGAAGAGCGTTAAGGTCAATCGTCGCTGACTCGACGAATTGCTGATCTTCTTTCCTGTTCCCGGCCCTGGAAGGCCCGGCTAAACTCACCGTACGCGGGCTCACTCGCGTTCCCGGAAAATATTTCTCCAGAATCTTTTGATAGCTCGTGCCGCGCGCGGCCAGGACGTGTGCGCCTTCCTGACAAAGGCCGAGCCCGTGACCAAATCCGCTGCCGTGAAAGATGAAATTCAATCCCGACCGCGAGACGTCAAATCGCGAACTCTTCAAAACATTCCAACCTATAACTCGACCGACGATAATTTTGAAGTCCCAGCCGCGAACGGTTTTATGATGCTCGCCTTCTAGTGAGATGAATTCGGCGCGACCGGTATCGTCGCGCTTGCTGATAACCACTTGATCGAGTCTGTTGCCTACATCGGTGCGCGAATCGCTTTGTAATGCGCGCAAAAGATTGGCGCGCGTGATGGTGTCGGTCCAGGTTGCGTGCGGCCCTGACAGGCAATACTCATCACGTACGCCGCGAAGATATTCAGGTGGTGTGGTTCCCCAGAGTGTTCCGACATCCGCGGTGTGTCCACCGCACGAGGCCCCGAAATAGGCGTCGATCAGTTGGCCTTGCGAATCGAGCAATACCTGGCCTTCGGATGAGTGCACGGCAGCTATCAGCTTCGTGTCAGAAGCCCGACCGTCAGGGAGGGCCTGATCCCCATCGGAGCCCTTGCTTACGCGCGGGCTTCTGACAAATCGCTGACAGTGTGTCGTGGAGCAAAAATCGTAGCCATCTTTCGAGTGACGCCCGATGTTCTTCAAGGCAAAGGTGCGGATCGCAATCGCCAGAGCTTTCAGCGCTTCAGGTTCGGTTTCCATTGTGCCTTCGGCGCGCATCACGCCGAGCACGTAATCTTCCAGCAATAACTCTTCCGTGATGTTGTCGTGAACCAGATGAACTTTGATTGAGACGGGGAAACGGGCAGGCGAGGTGAGCTTTCCATCGTTCACGTCGACATCGCTTCTTGAAATACTCTGCGTCTCTGTGCCTCCGCGGCTGACTTCATTCGCATATGCTTCGAATATCGGTTTTGCGATCGTCGCTGCTTCCGAACCGTGGGCACGCGAGATTAGGACCAGGACGGCGAGATCTATTTGCGACGGGTCCAATTCGCGGTTGCTTTGAAATGGAGCAGCGAATCCGATGAACCATCCGTTGGTGCGAAAGCCTTTCGCCGGCATAGCTGTTCCGGTCTTCCCCAGAATAGTCAACGGCAGCGCATCCAGCTTCGCGCTGCGCGCAGTTCCGTAACGCACCGCCCCGGCCATGCCTTCGGTAATGATCGCGCGCTGTTGATTCGCGATCGGTATTTGCGAACGCTCGACGGGTTGGAAATCTGTGGGCGCCGCAATGCGGGGCTGGTACAAATGGCCCCCGTTAACGAGCGCCGCATACGCAGTCAACAACTGAATGGGAGTGACTTGAAGATTGTTGCTTTCGCCCACGGCTTCGCGCGCGTTGCAGTCCGCCTGCTCGGAAACGTGATTTGCTTCCACACCGCGCAGCAGGCGCGCGCCATTTCCGGTGTCGCACGGTCGCATGATTCCGGCGGCCTCTTGATCGGAGATACCAGTCGGCTGGCCCAGACCGAACTGCCGGGCAGTGTCGATCAATTTATCGCGTCCGAGCCGCTGGCCCAGGCTCGCAAAATAATAGTTGCAGGAATAGGCAATCGCCTGTGCAGGAGTGAACGGCGGCAAATGATCTGCATGCACACAAGGAAGTGAAAAGCCGAAGCCCGTGAATCGACCTGGACAGACGGTCCGCGAATTCTCATCAATCAGCCCGGCGCGCAACGCGGCGAGCGCGGTGAATGGCTTCATCGCTGAACCCGGCATCAACGCCTGGCGATAAGCTCCGTCAGGATTAACCAAAGCGCGCACCCGTCCCGTGCGGGCGTCCATGATGATGATTGTTCCTTCACGGTCGCTGAGCGCGGCGGTGGCCGCCTGTTGCAGCACAGCATCCAGTCGTGTTTCATCGCGGCTCGAGTTGTCATCGGTCAAACCGATCGAAACCCAACGTGATTGAGTAGCGGGAAAACTGCAAAGCAGAATCGCGAAGCAGGCGCACGACAAGAGCAGCGCGTGCTCACGCGCGGCGCGATCCATCTGGTTGATTGCGACTCTTGCGAGTCTCACGCGGCCGCCTCCGCGGGAGCGTCCGGGACTGGCTGCGGCGAAGCCGCTGGAGATTCTTCGAAGCTAAGTCTAACCAGGGCGCTCATCGTGACAACCCAGCCGATTAAAGTGAACACGAAACTCACCACCAGCCGCAGAATAAAGACTGTGAACTCTGTCTTGTTGTTTTTGATCGCAAAAGTGGGGATGAGAATGATGTAAGGCAGCACCAAGGAGACAATCAACCCCAGGGCGTAGATGAGGACCGATTCAGAACTGAAAGCCCGCGAGAGCGCTGAGGTTATTCGTCTAAAAAATAATTTCGCACCGGCGTCGATCAACAAACGCAGCTCACTGCCGGCGATTGAGATCCATAGATGAATTGTCGCCAGCGGAAACGCAACGCCAATCAAGACAAACCGCAAAGTACTGAAGATCAATGTGGGCCAATGAAGCGGTTGCGACTTTGCCGGGCCAGGCGCAACCGGAAGAAGAGGGAGGGCGGCCGGATAACGTCCGGCCCATTTGCCGAGCGAGTAGTAAAGCAACCACGCGACGAGCAGCAGGGGAATTGTCATGACAAAGAACTTGAAGGTGTCGATCGCGATCGTTCGCCAGTGAAACTTTCCTTCTCTCGCGCGATTGATGATCGATGCCTGAAAGACAAAGAATTCTGCCGGGATGAGAATCATAAAGGCGTATGTGAACAAGACCTGCCACAGAGTAGCCTCGCGGATCCAGATGAACCGGAAGAAAGTCGCGAGCAGAATTGCGTACAGCACCGCGAATACAACAAGAGCGCGAAGGTTTGTGAACGTCGTCTTGATTGTGCTGCACCACAGTTTCAAAGTTGTAGTCATGATTTCCTCTTGAATGCCCCTGCAAGTCTTATTAACCGCAGAGAACGCAGAGGTTTTCACAGAGGAACACGGAGTATTCTCTGTGACCTCTGCGCATCCCTCTGTGAACCTCTGCGGTTATGTTTTTGCGCTTCATTTCTTGTCCAGAATCCGCAGCCGATCGTTACTCGTGTTTGCCTGGACGGTCGGTTGGTACATCAGCTCAGCGCGCGCGGGCGCAATCTTAAATTCACCCGGCACCTCGACGCGCATTGCGTATTGCAGCGTCGCGTCGCCGTCAAAATAATTCATGAAGATCGCCGTCCGGTTATCACGAAACTCGCGATTGCTGTACCAATCGCTCCATTGGCCCAGAGAGTAGTTCAGATAAATGCCGCTCACTTGCGCGACCTGCTCGGCTCCCGCGGGAATCGGATCCTCGATCATCAGGTACTGCGCGCGGGCGCCGGTCAAATGCAGCCGCACCACGATCATGTCACCGGAACGCAGCTCGCCTGTGAGCGGCTCGATCTTCCAACTCGGTTTGCCGCCTTCATTTTCGCTGACATGCAGCCGCAGGTATTCGCGCGTGAGTTTCAGGTTCGGCGACGACTGCGCGGAAACATTTTCGTCGGCAGTGAAATATTCCAACGCTGACGAAACGTACAGTGCCCCCTTGCCGTGTTTGACGATTCGAATCTGATTTGAGGCGCCAAGTTCATTGCCTTTTTTGCTAATCGAAACGGTCTGCGCGTTGGTCGCTTCGGTGGCGCCGATATGTTGCCCCGCGACTTTCTCGCCGTTCAAATAGACTTCGAACGAATAATCGGGCGAGAGCTCACGGCTTACTTTCAAGTAATCAGTCAGTCCGTAAATCGCGAACGCCGTTTCCTTCGTCGAGAGCCAGTAGTAGCCGTTACGCCGGTTCTTCACCAGCCAGCGCGCGGCTTTCGGCAGCAGGTCGCTTCCTGAATTAATTTGCGCCAGCGCTTTCAACGAGAGCGCGGTCGCTTCGGTATCCAGATACACGTCGCGCCCGTAGTCGTTGACGCGCGCAGTTTGCCAGTGCGCTTCGAACTCGTCCTTCTGCGCCGCGCCTTCGATCAAGTTTGCGACTTCGCGCGCACGACCATCCTTATGTTCCTGTAACGCTAGCGCGAGCAACGCCCGGCCGTATGGGCCCAGGTTGTTGCGCTTGCTGTAAAGCTCGTTGAGGAAATGAGCGTCGCCGTCGCCGCTTTCAGTGAACGCGTAGATCATGTAAGCGCGCGTCTCGTCGTCGATTGGGTTGCCGTTATCGTTCTTGCCGGCGTTGAGCAGCGATGAAAGTTTCTCGCGTCCCTGATCGCGACGCGACGAGTCGATCTGAAAACCGGCGCGACTGGCCATCGTCAGTCCATCGACTACGTAGGCAGTCATGAACGGATCGCTCTTATCATCCTTCCACCAACCCCAGCCGCCATCGTCGTGCTGATACGCATACAAACGATCCATGCCCTTCTGCACTTTCTTATCCAGATCGTTCGACGCGCGAATCTTCGCCGTGGGCACATCTTTCAAAGCCTGAGCGACAACCACGTTCGGCAGGAAGCTCGACATAGTTTGTTCGGTACAGCCGTATGGGAAGCTGGTCAGGTAATCGAGCGCGCCGAACAAGGCGCCGGCGATCGAAGGCGAAGCTTCGATGCGCAGGTTGCGCGCTTGAGTGTCGGCGCGGCCGGGCAAATCCAGATTGAAAGTCTGATCGGCATCGTTTTGGGTCAGCGTGGTGGTGTTGCCGGCGGTTTGCTTCAAGCCATGAGGCACAATCTCCATCGTCATCTCGACAGCGTCGGATTCGGTATCGGTGAGGGCTTTCGCTAACAGCGTCAGCTTTCCAACTTGATTTGCCTGTACGCGCCAGTCAACCCGATGCTCGCCGTTTTGTTTGATCGTCACTATCTCGGCCGGCGAATCGAGCAGTTGCGCGCCATTAAGATCGAGCGAAATCTTCGTCGACTTGTCGCTCTTTAAGAAGTTATGCACCACGCCTGAGATCGTTACCGTGTCGCCTTCAGTCAGGAAGCGCGGCATTTCGAGGCGCATGATTACGTCCTTGCGGGCGATTGTCTTTTGCACTGCCGAACCCACGCGGGTATCGGCAGTCACGCCGCGCGCCGTCGCCCGCCACGTCGTCAGATTGTCAGGCAGTTTGAAACTGACTGTGGCTTTGCCGTCGCCGCCGGTGAGAACCTCCGGTTGCCAGAACGCCGTGTCCTTGAATTCCTTGCGGATCGTGGGCTCTGCGAAAGAACTTTCATTCTTGAAGTCAGCGAGCTGATAACTCGATTTATTTTTCGCGAGATCCGCAGGCTTCTCTCCTGCGTATCCGGTGAAAGTATAATGAATGGCGAGACTGGTCTGCACTTCATCAAAACGTTTGCCGTAAAACTCACGCTTGATGTTGCCGGCTGTCTCGGGCTGAATGCTGTAGATCGCTTCGTCAACAATTCCGAGGCTTACTTCAGTATTTGCCGCGGGCGAGCCATCTTCGTTCCGCGCGAGGATCGTATATGAAGCGACGTCACGAGGCTTGAACTCCTTTTTGTTTGGAACGATGTCCAGCTTCAGCATTTTGTCGCGCGCCGGCACCGCGATGAGCTGGCTCTGACTGTACATGTCGTTGTCTTTCACAAACGACACGTCGAGATAAACGTTTGGTTCGTATTTGCGATCGATCGGAACGTCGATGACGATGCTGCGTCCCGTAGAATCGATCTCGCGGACAGTCATCACTTCCGACAATTCAGTCGTGACCAGTAAATGAACTTTGTCCGCCGGCAGCATGGCCAGTACGTGCGCAGTCTCACCCGGTTTGTAAGACTTCTTGTCGGGAACGAGCTTGATCGCTTTCTCGTCATAGTCGCGATATTCAAAGTCAGACCACTCGCCCTTTTTGTCGGGCGCCCAGAACGACCCTCCGCGATTCACGATCTCTTTGCCGTTCTCGTTGATGATCGCTTTGACGTAAATGCTGCCGGGCGAGGGAACTGTGAAGTCGTAGGTCGCGTTGCCCTGGTTATCAGTGTTCACGTCGGCCGAGCCCAGTTCGCGCTCGTGCAGAACATAAGTAATGTCTTTGTATTTATAGCCGTTGTTCTCGGCTTCCTTCTCGACCTTCTCGTATTTCTGTTCGATGAATTTGAGCGTGACTTTTTCGGAAACCGGTTTGCCCGCGTAATCAGCGGTCTTTACGCGAATCTTTGCCGCGTCGCCCTGGTAATAGAGAAAGCGTTCGGGATAAGCGTCCGCGACAGTTTTGCCTCGGGTGCCAATGAACGAAGCGGCACCCTGCATCTCGCGTCGCGACGCGTCGGTGACCTGGGCTTCCAGTCGATATGAATAATCCCACTCTTCTTTGTCTTCAGGCGCGGGCACTACGAATTCTACCGATGCCTGTCCTTGTGAATTGATCTCGGCATCGCCTTCAGTCACCAGGTCGTTGCCGTAGTAACCCGAATCCTCTTCGTCACCGCCTTCATTCTCCGGGCCGGCCGCGTCGTCAAACTCATCACTCGATTGGTCTCCCCACCACCAGTGGTAATAGCGCTGTTTGTAAATGTAGTAATGCACTTCGGCGTTCGTCACCGGCGCGCCAAAGAAGTAATTCGCGCTGATGGTGAAGCGAACTTTTTCGCCAACGGCGGCGAACTCTTTCGGACCCTTAACGATGACCTTGAATTCCGGCTTCTTGTATTCCTGAACTTCGAAGTAGCCGCTGGATTTTGCGTCTCCGACGGCGGCCGTGATGTTATAGCTGCCGAGTGGCGCTTCATCACCCAGGTCCAATTGGCCGCTGAACGTCCCCCGATCGGAAAGCGGCAAATCCTTTTCAAATACTTTGCCATTATTCGGATCTTCGATCGTGACGGTCACGGTTTTGCTGTCAAGTAACTTGTAGCCTGCTGTTCCCCATTGACGCAGGATGCCTTTGAAGAAAACTGATTGAGCCGGTCGATAAATGGGGCGATCGGTATAAATGTAACTGGTGAGATCTTCGCCGGTAAGCACGTCGTCGTCGCCGCCTTCGCCGCCAAAATAAAACGATTCGACATCTGAGATCACAAAGTTGTCGCGCTCGCGCGCCATGATCAGGAATGGATTCTTCTGTGATTCTTCCGGATTGACATCTTCGGGCGGAGTCTCCGGCGTGTCGGGAATCTTGACTTCAGTCCTGAAGACGCCGGTCTTGTCGGTCGAGCCGGTGGCCAGCGTGTTCTTTGCGTTGGTGACTTCGACGCTGACGCCCTCGTGCGGCGCACCGGTTTTCCGATCGACGATATAAACCAGGACCTGCCCGTGCTTATTCGTCTTTTCGATCATCGTGAGATTGGTTACGATCGCAATCGAGTAGGCGCGCATTCCTTCATTCACGGCTTCGATCAGGTACACGCCGGGATCGACTTTGCCGAGGGTGATCATGCGACTGTCGTATTCATTTTCAAGCGCCGGCAACTTCTCGCGCCAGTCCTTCACTTTCTGATCGGGATTCAACAGCGGCACCCGCGCGTAATCGGCAACATTCAGCGGGGTGCGCGTGGCCTCCGGTTCCTTGCGAAACTTTTCATTGAAAGTTTCCCGATGCTGTTTCAGCAGATGCGTGCGAACGTAATCCTTTACGGCGGAGAAAAGTGAAATCTTCAGGCGATGCGTACGCTCGAGCAGCGAGACGCGCCCGCCATACCCTTCGGCGATCGCTTCCTTTTCCTGCTCGCCCATCTGATGCGGATCGTCGAGCTGCTTGAAGAACCTGTTCGGATCTTTGACGCGATAGACGCGAAAATCGAGATAGTCGATGTTTTGATAGCTGGCCCACAGCCGCGTGGACTCGTTTGGCGAATAGGTGCGGTTGGTGGTCAGTGAAAAATATGGCCTGGTGCTGGAGATAGCCGGTTTTTCTGGTTCGGCGGTGAGCGCGGCGCTGGGTTAAAGCCGAAAACCGAAACGACGAGCGCCAGATAAATGATGCCGGTCGCGAGGTAGCGACGAAGACGGGGATTGGTTTCAGACATTAATGGCCTCCTCAGGAGACGCGACTCTGTGATCGAACGATTGCGGCTGAGCCGCTCGATGTGCGGAAAGGCTTTGCCTTTCCGTCAAGTGGGTTCTAAGCCTTGTGAGGCTCCGCCTCGTGGATATCTTTGAAGGCGAAGCCTCAAAAAACATATTAACGACAGCCCGGAAAGGCGAAGCCTTTCCGCAAATCAGGCGGCAAAGCCGTAGGAATGAAGCGCGGTGCATCATTGAAGTATCTTTAGCCTGTAAAAACCCAGAAAATTCTTATTACTTTCGACTGGTCGCCAGCGCGGATCGGGATGATGGTCAAGCACGGACAACTCCACTTTTTTTACCGTTCCTTTGTCTGTTGGCGATGAACCGGTGTGATAGACGACCCAGTCTTGTGCGCCGTTCGGCGCGATGCGCGCGGAGCCGAGAAATATCATTACGTGATAGGGAAACTTTTGGACCCAGGGTTGATAGAAGAAGAGCAGATCGCCGGGTCGCGCTTCCCGGCGATCGCGTGTGACAAAGGTGCTGTTGAAATTCCGAAGCGATCGGCCATCGGCAAATTCTGAAAATCTGCCATTGCGCAGGTCGCTCTCCTGGAACGAGCCAAAATCAGTCCGAAAAATCTTTTCGCCGAGCGGGTTGTTATCGAGGTTCAACTCGCCGACATCAGCGGCGACCGTTTCGTATCCTGGCCCCATCTTTTGGAACCAGGTCCGGTCGTGACGGCGTAACGCTTCGCGGATCGCGAACCGCGCCAGACCAGCACAATCGCGCTGCTCCGTGTTCCACTGATCGCTTAGTTGATAGAATTGTGTTTCGGCAATCGCGGTAAACCAGCGCCGAAAGCTGTCGCGATCCTGATACGTGCGCAGCTCTTCGACATCAGGGATGCCGTCGTTATCTGAGTCGATTAGCTTGGCTTCAGATGCAGATCCCGCAGGCGAGTAGTTGTTTCCTGTCTCCTGCTTTCTGCTTACTACCTTCTGCTTTTCAGAGGCGGGTGCCCCTTCGAACTTTTCGGTGCGGCGCAGTCGGGTGAAACTCCAGGCGAGCGATGCGGTGGAAACGAAAATGATGCTCGCCAGCGCTAACCAGCGTTTTGAAGGGGCACGCATTTGCAGGGGCTCTAGCATTGCCGCCTATTATTACGATTGAGATTCTTAAACAGGAACGCGGATGCTATCACGTCTCAGGCAGGTCAACCACTGCTATCTTTTGGTAAGTACGCCGAAGGGTTACGTGGATTTCCTCAGTCGCGGATCGCATGATAAGCTGCGCCGAGTTGCGTCCGGTTAAGAGTTCAGGCTAGTTTCCACGACAAAGTTCCAACCCCGGAGTGAAGACTAAACTGCCAAGTCTTAACACCAATGCCCACAGAGAACACCAATCCCGAAGCTATTCTGGAAGCCATCCGTAAGATCGACGTCCTGTCCGAACTCCTTGAAGACAAAAATAAAAACAACCTGAAGATGATCGCCGAAGGCAAGGAAGCCGGCGGCAAACAGATCGGTCCATACGCGCGCCTGCTGAGTTACTTGCCAGGTGAAGCGGTGATGCATGAAGGTGAGTGGGGTGGAAATACGTTTTATTTTTCGCTCGATGACGAGCTGAGCGTTCTTGCTGCTGATGCGGATGAACCAAGAAAAGTCGGAACTCTCCCCGCGGGAACTTGTTTCGGCGAAATGTCGATTCTCGCGGGCGTGCCACGCAACGCCACCATTCTTTCATCCGATAACGGCAAGTCAGCTACGGTCCTCGAAATGGTGCGGCCGGCCCTCCGCCTTTTGAGGTCACTCAAGAAATTCGCCGAGAGAATTGACACCACCTATCGCAGCCATGGCCTGGCGAACACGATTGATCAATTACAGGCAGTCACTGGCGACACTCTCACGACGGTTGATCTGGTTGCTGTCGGCAGTCTGTCGCAGTTCATGGCGTACGGCAAGCACCACCTGCTCGTTAAGGAGGGCACGCCAATCGATAGACTGATTCTGATGCGCAGCGGCTGGCTTCGGCGAGTGCGCGGCGTGCCTATTTACAAAGAGGTAACGGAAGGTGCCGGTGCTGCATCCAGTTCCCTGATTCCTAAAGATTTCCTCGGCGCCGGAAATTGTCTCGGCCTGGAAGCGCTCAATGGCCAAACGACCTGGCAATACTCGGCAGAGTTAATGGCGAGGTCCGAAGTGCTCGAGATTCCGTTGACTGAGTTGCGCGCCGATCGATCACTTTGCGAACGAGTAGGGAAAGCGTTCGCCGCCTTTTCACTGGCGGATGACGACACGGCCCTGGCCGCACGCGCCGATAAAACATCGCTGGCCGCCGCTGAAAAAGAGATTGCGACCGGGATTGTAGATGCCGTCAATCTGCTGGTGATGGACATGGACCTCTGTGTGCGTTGCGGCAACTGTTCGTTGGCCTGCCACAAAGTTCACGGACAGTCGCGACTCTTGCGTCGCGGCATTCACATCGAGCGCCCGGTGAAG
>QHXH01000436.1 GCA_003222855.1 Acidobacteriota bacterium | reverse complement strand
GCTCCGCCGCCCGCGCTGAAGCTCTTGATGAAATCTCGACGATTGTGCATTGCTCGATTCTGCCCGGCGCTCCCAATTAATCGGGAGCGACCTGTCAGTGGTTCAGTCGTTTCTTTAAATATTTCACCAAAGGCAATCGGCTCTCCCTCACTCGCTCGACCGCCAAACTCGCCATGACTTTTGCACCCAGCGGATTGAAGTGCGTGTTGTCCTCGATGCCGTTTGGATAATTCGGATTCTCGTTGGGTTTCAGCTGCAGGAACAGTTTTCTCGATTCTTCCGCACCATACTTCGCCAGCACGGCTGCGCTGCTACGATGCATATCAATCAACGCGACTTTGTACTCGGCGGCAATGCTGCGCACGATGTCCGGATACTCGCCGTGCGTGTCCTGCAATTTCCCTTCCTTGTCGAATCTCCGGCGCATGACGGGAGTCAACAAAACCGGCGTCGCCTTTTTGTCGCGCACCTCTGAAACGAACCTGATCAGATTGTTTCGATAGTCGGCCGGCGGCGTATAGCGATCCGTCTTTTCTTTCGATTCATCGTTGTGACCAAACTGAATGAAAACGTAATCACCGGGACGCAGCGCATCGACGATCGCCTGCCAACGTCCTTCGGAAATAAATGTGCGCGTGCTGCGGCCGTTCTGCGCCCGATTGTCGATGATCACTTTGCCATCCTGAAAAAAATCAACCAGCATTTCGCCCCAACCGGTTTCAGGCCGTTTCTCCGGCAGCTTTTTCGCCATGGTCGAATCACCGGCGAGAAAAACTGTTAATGGCTTCGGCTGAGCAGCGAGGCGACCGCCAGCCTCAGCCAAAACCATCATGGCCGAAGTGCCGTAGGCACTTCATGTTTATAGATAGCGCTTCCGTCTCTGACAATAACTGTCCGTTGACGCGCACATTATGCAGAGTGAATCCTCTTACGTTCTTGACGATGCTTGGTCGAGCGGTGTTATCAAACGTGCAATTCTCCAAATGCACATCGGTGATCGGCGCGTTTGGAAATCCCTGAAGGTCCATCGGGTAATGGCTCTTGCCGCTTTTCAGATTCTGCACCTGAAGATTGCGCAGCACCGGCGTGTATTTTCCGTTCGCGCCTTCCTCATAATTGAAATCCACCGTGATAGCCGCGTGGGCCACTTCACCAATCGTGATGTCGCGGAAAAACAGATTTTCCAGCACGCCGCCGCGCATAGCATTGTTCTTGAACCGCAAACCATGATCGAGGCGCGGGCTGTTTAGTTTGCAGTTCATCGCGAAGACATTCCGCACGCCGCCTGAGATTTCGCTCCCCACTGTGATGCCGCCATGACCGTCCTCCATGTGACAGCCGCGAATGATGATATTTTGTGAAGGCACTGCGACCCGGCGGCCGTCGTCGTTTCGGCCGGCTTTGATCGCGATGCAATCATCGCCAGTCGCGAAGTAGCAATCTTCGATCAGTACGTCAGTGCAAGACTCAGGATCGCAGCCGTCGGTGTTGGGCCCGGTCTGATCGGTTGCGTTCGCTTCTCGCTGCACATGTACGCCACGAATCGTGACGTTCGTGCAGAGCACCGGATGAATCTGCCACATCGGCGAGTGTCGAAGCGTCACTCCCTCGATCAAAACATTCTGACAGCGATAAGGCTGGATAAACTGAGGCCGCAGGTAGCTGCCATCGCCGAATATTCTTTGATTCACTGGGGTAGCGCTAGCCACGTAGTCATAGAGCCGGGCGCGCGCTTTGCTCTGCTCGGGATCGCCTTTCTTCCAACCACAGCCCGTCCGGCCTTTCCATGGCCACCAATGATCGCAGTCAGCATTGCCGTCGATTATGCCTTCGCCGGTCAGCGCGATGTTCTTCTGCTCGAATGCGTAGATGAACGGCGAGTAGTTCATCAACTCCATGCCTTCCCAGCGAGTGAAAACCAGCGGCAAATATTTTTTCGGATCTCGTTCGAACTTGATGGTCGCGCCTTTAGTAACGTGCAGATTAACGTTGCTCTTCAGATGAATCGCTCCACTCGAGAAATCTCCCGCCGGCACGATGACGCGGCCGCCTCCGGCTTTGTTGCATGCTTCGATGCTACGGCGAAATGCATTTGTGCAATCAGCTTTGCCGTCTCCTGCTGCGCCAAATATCGTGACGTCAAAATCTCGCTGCGGAAAAACTGGGGCCTGAATTCGATTCAGAATTTGCGGATAGAAGATCTCCCAGGGGCCATCTGCTTGCGACGCGCGCATCATGGCCGATGCGAGTGTGCGAGTTTGCGCCAACTCCGACAGCAATAGCGCGCCTGCGCCGCCGGCCAGAAGAGTTTCGAGAAAATCTCGACGTTCCAACATGTCTATTCTTTCTTCCTCTCCCAAAGGGAGAGAGAAAATCGCAGCTGTTCGCAGCCGCCTCTATCTAGTTCAAAGCTGTTTTCGCCGGCGCGACTCTCTTCACCCATGCCGGGTAATCGCGATTGAGAAGCTGCGCCGGCTTGTCCGTGTACCAGCGATATCCGTTGCGCCGCTCGCTTTCGATTTCCGCCACACTATATTTGATGACACTGTCCCGGCCGCTAAAGATGGCCCGGTTGGTTTCGATTTCATAAAAGCGCGCCCACAGCGGCGGTGCATTTCCGTCCCCAACCACGACGTGATCGACCGGCGTGCTCGTCGTTTCCACCCAGCGAACACCGTTGACCTGCGCGCTCTGAAACCACTTTACGGCGGATTCGATTGCTTCAACTACGCGCGCATCGGGATGTTCGATGCCCATGAGAAACTCGACAATGGCGACGCTCTCCTGGCCGCTAAGAGAAACGTGTTCGTAAGCGCGAGCAGCAGCCGGCGCGAGCGTAACTTCATCATGTTGCGCGCACCAGACGGTTCTCTTTCCGCGAACCACGATCTGAGTTTTGAGGATGCATTCGATGCCCCTGGCGACGGACTTGTCAGCTTGCGTCGACCTTGCTTCATCAACAAAGGCGTAGTCAGGTTTGTGTTGGGCGACGTCACGCAAGAGTCGCATCACCCCAATCATCGCGTCGTCGTTGAAGGTGATGTGCTGATAGTAACCCTTCTTGATCGGATAATACTGGGG
>QHXH01000254.1:7515-29301 GCA_003222855.1 Acidobacteriota bacterium | reverse complement strand
CGGCTTGTTCGAAATCGGAGAGTACGGGAGGGAATTCCAATTGCCAGTCCGCCGGCACAGCCGTTTACAACAGTTCATGCGCCGGTCGCATCGAGCAGGTAATCCAGACGCCAACGGCGGACATCATTCCCAGAGGGACCTGGATCACGGTGACTTATTTGCCGGACCAGCAACTCACGATAACTGTGGTGCTTAAGGGCAGCGCTGAGGTGCGACCGGTAATTGATATCGAAAATAGGAAGCTGGGTGAGCCGGCTACAATTAACGAGGGGCAGTTTTATCTTACGGTGCCCAACGAGCGACGTGACCAGAATGATGAGCAGTCGTCGAATCTCCGCCAAGCCAAAAATGTGAGCGACGGGCCGGCAATGTTAAATAAGTATTTGAAACCCTGGCTCGATCGGATCAGGACGCATGCGGAAGAGGATCAGATTGAACGCAGATCTTATGCATTCACCGCGGACATTGACTGTGACTGCGAGCATGTTGACGCTGGACTGCTGACCAGAGAGTACCGATTGCAATGCATCAGAGCCGAAGCGGAGGCGTGGCGTCAGTTTTATGAGACGGGCGAATTAGGCAAGTGCGACCCAGTTACACAGGGCCCGAATGCAAGGGTAAAGCCGCCAGCAGCCCAGCCTGCACGGGGCGCTGGGGGACCACACTGATCTAAATCGTCTGATCGAGATAGTCGCGGACCATCTTTAAGTCTTCCCACGTTTCCCGTTTCTTTGAAGGATCGCGAAGTAGATAAGCGGGATGGAAAGTAGGCATAACTTTGATGCCGCGAAAATCGCGGAATTTCCCGCGTACGCGACTAATCCCTTCGCGCTCTTCCAAAAGATTTCTGAGCGCTGTGTTGCCCATCACGACAATCACCTCAGGTTGAATCGCCGCAATTTCACGAAACAAGAACGGACGACAGATCGCCGCCTCTTCAAGCGTCGGCTGGCGATTACCGGGCGGTCGACAACGATTAACGTTCCCGATGATTACGTCCTCGCGCTTCATTCCCATCGCCTCGATCATTTTCGTCAGCAGTTGACCAGCTCGACCAACAAAGGGTTTGCCTTGCGCGTCTTCATCCGCGCCGGGTGCTTCGCCGACGAACATCAAGCGCGCGTTTCGATTTCCGTGGGTGTGTACGACCTGCGTTCGGCCTTCACATAAACCGCAGCGCGTGCAGTCGCCGATGTCCAGCCAGATTTGCTCGAGGGTTTCGTTTGATTTCGCCAATGCGGGCGCGGTCATAGCGAATTCGCCAAACAGCGAATTCGCAGGCGACGGACTCGCAGGATTTGTCTTGCGACGCGGCGCTTGTAAGGCAGGTTGCGGATTGGCGGATGGCGCAACTCGCGCCGCCGTTGGAGCAGTGCTGGTGATGGCAGCAGGCGCGACCGCGTTTTGGTCAGTCGACGAATCGAGGGCAACGTTCTCAACCCCAAGTTCGCCAAGAAATTTTGCCTGCTCGCGCGAGTTGCGCAACAGTTCTATTAATTCCTTTGCAATCGTATCCTGCGGCATGACTGGTTATTGTTTGCTGCTCTCGGCACTCGTCGCACTGAAGGCTGGACGCCGCAACCTCGCTACCTCGTCGAGAATTCGATCGGCCACTTCGAGCTTGGGCGACAATGGAACGTCAATCGGCAAAGGGTTGTCCCGCACGAGAATGGTCACCGCATTTCTATCTGAATCGAAGCCCGATCCCTCGCGGGAAACATCGTTCGCAACGACCATGTCGAGATTTTTCTGGCTCAATTTCTTTTGTGCGTTGCTCGTGACATTGTCTGTCTCAGCCGCAAAGCCGACCAGGAGTTGACCGTTCTTTCGATGCCGCGCGACTTCGCTCAGAATGTCCGGCGTGCGCTCAAGCTCCAGGATCATATCAGAATCAGATTTCTTAATCTTCGTTGGTGACGAATGCCTGGCTCGATAGTCTGCAACTGCTGCTGCGGCGATGAAGATCGTCGCTTCGTCGATTTCGCGGAACACGGCAGCCCGCATATCTTCCGCCGAAGCCGCCTCGATCAATTCGACGTCGGACGGTGGCGCGGCGGTCGTTATGCCGGCCACTATTCGCACCTGGGCGCCGCGTTGGACTGCAGCTCTCGCCAGAGCGAAACCCATCTTGCCTGACGAGCGATTTGAGATAAATCGCACCGGATCAATTGCTTCGCGAGTAGCCCCGGCAGTGATCAGGATGCGCTCATTGATTAGATCCTGTGTTGCACTTGATCCGCTTGGGCTTACTTGCTCGCGACTGCGGCTTAGAATCTCAAGCGCAACTGATACGATTCTTTCCGGATGGCTCAATCTGCCTGGACCGATGGTGCCGCAGGCCATCTCACCATCGTCTGGCTCAATAATGTGTACTCCATCAGTCCGCAGCTTTTGCACGTTTCTCTGCGTCGCGGGATGATTCCACATCACGCTGTTCATTGCCGGCTCAATCAATATTGGAGCTGTGCATGCCAAATACGTCGACGTGATAAAGTCGTCCGCCACGCCGTTTGCCAATTTGGCCAACGTGTTCGCAGTCGCGGGCGCGATAACGAAAAGATCAATCGTTTGGGAGAAGGTTATGTGAGCGATCGGATCGGGATTGTCCGCGGAGTAGTCATCGACGATTACATAAGCGCCCGACAACGCACGAAAGGTGAGTGGCCGGACGAACTCACAAGCATGGCGCGTCATAGCCACGCGCACCTCGCAGCCGGCGCGCTGTAAGCCGCGAAGCACTTCTATGCTCTTGTACGCGGCAATCCCGCCGGTTACACCAATCGCGACTTTTCTAAGTTGGAGTTCGCTCACAATACGATGAAATTAAAATGTAACATCGCTGAATTATGCACGCAACGAAGCGACAGGCCGGCGATCTTATAATTCGCGCACTGTTTTACAAAACAACTGGCCTTGGTCCGCCACCCGCGCTAGAGTATCCTGATTGGTGATCCGACGCCGAAGGTCAGTTGAATCCGACAGCCCGAGGACACATTCGATGTGTAATCTTTCTGTTCCCGCGCGTTCCATTCTTTCGATCATTATTTTGATCATGGCAGGCGGCTTCGCTCTTGGTCAGCGGGCGGCCGACTCGGAATTCGGACCGGTCGTAACAGCCTATTTGGGTTATTTGAATAACGAGCAGGAAGTTGTTGACGACCGGGCGAGTCGAAAGGAAATCACCGCCGCTTATTATCGTCGCAACTCAAATCGAATTCACGCGCTACGGCAGATGGCGACACGTCTGGTTCGTCAAAGCGGAAACGATTATGTGCCGGAACTGGAAGCAGTGACCGTCGATGAGTTCGGTACGATTTTCGAGCATCCACCACACCCCGCAGCGCTTCGACCAAGCGAAGTTTTCGCCAATAAGTTCAGATTCCTGGGATCGGTGCATAGTGGCGAAACCTTTTATCTGTTTGCGCGGCTGGATCCTTACGAGCAAGCGGAATTGATTCAGCGAAGCTCAAGATCCTCTGCGTCGATTGGCGGAGCGCCCAGTGGCCCAAACCCGGGCGAAACGACTACGCGTGCTCGGCGGGCTGTTCCTAAGTGACTTACCTGGTCGGGAGATGGGCGGGCCGTGAACGTTAGTGGTCAATCTCGCCCGTCTGATCCCTCCAAGGTAAAGACACAGAATCTTGACAGGCTTCAGCAAAAAACCTCTTTACACCGTCGATAGCGCCATGGTATCTTGCCCCGCAAAGCTAGCTAATACTGTGGCTTAGGTGTTTCTGGTCAGGGCTTTATTGTTGACATATAGGTTGTGGTTCGTGTAAAAAGGCAAAGACAAGGGCCTTTTTGCAGGTTCCTGCCACGCTTTCTTTTTTTGGTCCCGCAGAAGCGAGACTTTCGAGTTGGGCGGTGTAGTTGCCGTCAGTTGTGAAGATTTTCGCAGCGCGCTTCCACATTAAATCTGTTTACTTCGTATGGGAGGAAATGATGATTAGCAGAACTTGGAGCCGTAAGTCGATTGCGTTCTGTGTCGCAGTTGCCGTTCTTAGCGTTTATTCCATGGTGGCGCTGGCAACGCCGCAGAAAGCGTCAGGCGAGCTTTCGGTTTCTGGTCAAGTAACCGTGAACGGGCAAGCCGCCATCTCGGGCGCGACGATCTTTTCCGACAGCGTTATCGCAACAGCTGCCGGCAGCAGCGCAACGATTAGTCTTGGTAAGCTTGGCCGTGTTGAGTTGTTTCCGAATTCCTCGGTTAAGTTGAGCTTTACTGAAGGTAACATCTCAGGCGCCCTAGACGCCGGTCGAGTTCAGGTATCAACTCTGGCTGGAACCTCAGCAATCGTCACCGCAAAAGACGGTGCGGCGGTCGCTGATGCCAGTCAGACGGCGACCTTTATGGTTGATGTCGAGTGCGGCAATATGATTGTTGCCTCGCAGGCCGGTCAGGTAGAGTTGCGTGCCGGCGGCAAGGCCAGAGCGGTTGCAGCTGGTACTTCCGAGTCAGCGGGCACTCCGCAGCCTGGCACGCGTTGCACGAGACTGACAAGGCCGGATACGTTTGGCCATTTGAGCGGCGGTGCTCTGGCTGCATTGTTATTGGCAGCTGGTGGCGCTGTGGCCGCGGCAATCTTCGCCACGAACCACGACGATACGCTGAACTTTGGTGGAAGTATCACTGTAGTCAGTCCGACCAAATAACCGCAGTCCTGACAGACTGAATGCGTGCAATCGCGCGCATTGGACATTTACATTGCGGGTCACGCGCATTGAGCTCGTGACCCGTAAGTTTGTCTGTTAGTAAATAGAGCTTAGGAAGCAGCGAATGCACATTGCCGTTATCGGCTCTGGGTATGTTGGCCTTGTTACCGGAGCGTGTTTCGCAGAATTTGGCGTTGATGTTATTTGCGTAGATGTCGCTGCCGACAAGATTGAGCGTCTCACCAGGGGCCAGAGCCCGATATACGAACCCGGCCTCGAGCAACTAATCAAGAAGAATCTTCAAGCCGGTCGGCTTAGTTTCACAACCGACGTCGCAGCTGCGATCAGGCAATCACTGGTTATCTTTATAGCAGTTGGCACACCTCCTCGGGCTGACGGCTCTGCGGATCTTTCGTTCGTCGAAGATGCAGCCCGAAGTGTCGCCGAGCACATGGACAGCTATAAAGTCATCGCGACGAAATCGACCGTGCCGGTGGGAACCGGAAAACACCTCATGTCGGTCATCAGCAGTCACCAAAAAACGGCGATTGAATTCAGCGTAATATCAAATCCGGAATTCCTACGCGAGGGGGCCGCAATCGGGGACTTCATGCGGCCTGATCGGGTCGTCATCGGCGGTAGCGATCCGGAGGCGATCGCCATCATGCGCGATTTGTATCGCCCTCTATACTTAATCGAAACTCCATTTGTTATTACTTCCCTCGAAGGCGCAGAGTTAATCAAGTACGCCGCGAACGCCTTTCTGGCCACAAAGATTTCTTTCATTAACGAGATTGCCAATTTATGCGAACGCGTTGGTTGCGACGTGCACGATGTGGCGCGGGCGATTGGCATGGATCGTCGCATCGGCGGCAAGTTTCTACATGCCGGGCCAGGTTTTGGCGGCTCGTGTTTTCCGAAAGACACTTCAGCACTGTCGGCAATTGCGCGTCAATACTCGTCACCCACCCACATCGTTGACACAGTCATTGAGGTCAACAGATTGCAGCGGCTGTCGATGATACCTAAAATCGAGAAGCTCGTGGGCGGCGACCTCACCGGACTGCGCGTCGCCGTTCTAGGCCTTGCATTCAAGCCAGAAACCGATGACATGCGCGATGCGCCGTCGGTAGACATTGTGAGAGGTTTAGTCGAACGCGGCGCGACTGTAGTTGCGTACGATCCTGCGGCCATGGTGGAAGCGAAAGGAATATTGCTGGACATCCAGTTTGCAGATAACGAATATGAAGCGGCAAATGGTGCTGACGCTTTGGTGTTTGTGACCGAGTGGAATCAGTTTCGGGCACTGGACATGCATCGAATTCGACAATCTATTTATACGCCCTCTGATATGCGAGAGATGGGGTTTGAATATGTGGGGGTGGGCCGCTAGCCATGTCGTTATCTGGTATCGCTCTGGTTACGGGGGGCGCCGGATTTATTGGTTCGCACGTTGCCCGGGCTCTGGCTGAACAGGGCGCGCGAGTGAGGATTATTGACAACCTGTCTACTGGTTATCTGGAAAATATCAACGAGATCGGCAACATCGATTTTATCAATGCGAGCATTAACGATAACGATGCGCTTATGCGCGCACTTGAGGGCGTTGAGTTAGTATTTCATCAAGCGGCCATTCCGTCAGTGCCGCGCTCGGTCAATAAACCGATCGAAACGCACGATGCGAGCGTAAACGGCACATTTACACTCCTGCTCGCAGCTCGCGATCGCAAAGTGCGACGGGTCATTTATGCCGCGTCGAGTTCTGCGTACGGCGACCAGGCTGAATCTCCTAAACGCGAAATGATGCGGCCGGATCCTTTGTCCCCCTATGCTGTCGCAAAGCTCGTAGGGGAATACTACTGTCAGGTTTTTACTCGTTGCTACGGCTTGGAAACTATATCACTGCGTTATTTCAATGTCTTCGGACCCCGTCAGGATCCGGGTTCGCAATACTCTGGAGTAATCTCCAGATTTATCCTTGCGTTGGAGAGCGGCGAGCGTCCGGTTGTTTATGGCGATGGCGAACAGACTCGTGACTTCACTTACATTTCCAACGTGGTCGATGCGAACTTGCTGGCCGCTGAAGCGCGTGAAGCCGGCGGTAAGATCTTCAACATTGCAAACGGACAGAGTGTTTCCATAAATCAGGTCTTGGAGACGCTCCAAAAGTTGACGGGGCGCACGGAAGTAAGCGCCGAGTACGCTGAATCGCGACCCGGCGACGTGCGAGATAGTTTGGCTGATCTCAATGCCGCGAAGTCTGTGCTCGGTTACACTCCAGTCGTCGGCTTGGAAGAAGGTTTGCGCTTGACCCTCGACTGGTGGAAGACGAGTCGGTTCAGTAAGAACCCGAAACAACCTGAGATGACGTAATCCCGTTTACGGCGGATCATCCTCAGCAGAGGTCAGTGACCCTGTGAGAGCTTGCCAATCAGCGAGAACATTGGCAGATACATCGCGATCACGATCGATCCGATCGTTACTCCCAAAAACGCAATCAGCACCGGCTCAATCAACGTGAGTAGATTCGCAATCGCGGCATCAACTTCTTGTTCATAAAAGTCCGCAATCTTTCCGAGCATTGCATCGAGCGCGCCGGTTTGCTCACCTATTCCTACCATCTGCGAAACCATGTGAGGAAATATGTCGGCGGCGCGTAGCGGCTCAACAAAGCTTTTGCCCTGTTCGACCGCCGTGCGAACGCTCATAATCGCTTCTTCAATAACGACGTTACCGGCAGTCCGCGCGGTAATATCGAGCGATTGTAAAATCGGAACTCCGGAAGAAAGAAGGGTCGATAGTGTTCGTGAGAAGCGCGCGATGCCGATCTTCAGGAATATCGGCCCAAGGATCGGGGTCTTCAGCAGTATCGTATCGATCCGCTTTCGACCCCTGGGCGTCTTGTAATAGAAGCTTATGCCAACGCTGACTCCGATGATCACGACGAGCAGGCTCAATCCGCCCCAGCCCGCCAGGAAATTACTGAAACCGACGACAATCCGCGTGGGAAGCGGCAGCGGCTCGCCCGGACCCAACAGTCCGAGGAAGATGCTCTGGAACTGTGGGATAACCACGATCATGATTACGGCCACCGCGACGACGGCCAGTAGAATCACGGCCACCGGATAGATCATGGCAGAGACGACGTCGCGCTTTAACTTTACAATCTTCTCGATGAAGGTCGACAGCCTCTGCAAAATCAAGTCGAGGATACCGCCGGTTTCGCCGGCCTCTACCATGTTCGAATAGAGCTGATCGAAAACTTTCGCGTGCCGGGCCATGGCCGCTGCCAGAGTCGATCCCTCTTCGACGTCTTGCCTAATCTGAGCGAGCACCTGCTGAAAATATTTGTTTTGTTGTTGCTGAGACAGAATGTCCAGACACTGCACAAGAGGCAAGCCGGCGTCGATCATCACTGAGAACTGTCGAGTGAAGATCGCGAGATCTTTGGACTTGACCTTCTTCCGCCCTGACAATTTCGGGATTCCGATTTCGCGCCCTTTTTCTTTGACCGAAGTCAGCGTGACTTGCTCGCGACGCAGAACCTGGCGCAAGGCCTCGCGGTTGTCCGCAACACGCTCGCCTGAGACGACTTCATTCATGCGGTTGCGTCCTTTAAAAACGTAAGTTGGCATTTTCGGACTCCGTTTCTGACTTTATTTCCTGATTGCGTTGTCTATTTGCGCGCGGGCACGCGACCCGGCTGGCCATAAGCAGGCGGCACGCCAGCGCGAGACTGCGAACCGTTGCCGTTGTTGATTCCCGCGCCGCGATCGATCAAATCACGCAGCTCGTTGACGTTTGAACTTCGCTGCATCGCCAGCTCCCGGGTAATCTGTCGCTTGTGGAACAGCGTGGCCAGCGACTGATTGAAAGTCTGCATGCCATGAATATCCTGTCCCGTCTGCATCATCGAATAGATTTGATGAACTTTGTCTTCCCGGATTAGGTTTCGAATAGCAGAATTCGGAACCAGGATCTCCATCGCCAGCGCCCGACCGCGGCCGTCCGCCTTTGGTAGAAGCGTTTGGCAAAGAATGCCTTCAAGCGTCAGCGAGAGTTGCGCGCGGACCTGCGCTTGTTGCATCGAAGGAAACACATCGATGATGCGGTTGATGGTCGAAACGGCAGAGTTCGTGTGCAGGGTGGCAAACGTAAGGTGCCGCCCGGCGAAAACGCCGGCGTCCCACGTCCGGATCCTGACGTAAGGCAGTTCTTAAGGCCTGAGCGAAACCGCGGGTGTCGGCGTTGACCTCACGCTGATTCACGATACAGCTCTTATGGTTATGAAGAAACTCGATCGGATCTTCGATCGTGAGAATGTGCTCATGCCGCTCTTTATTGATCTTGTCAATTATGGCAGCCAAAGTTGTTGATTTCCCAGAGCCGGTTGGTCCTGTCACCAGGACCAGACCGCGTGGCTTGTTGCACAGGTCTTTGACGACCGTCGGCAGGCCAAGCTCTTCGAAAGATTTGATCTCGTACGGGATCGCGCGAAATACGGCGCCCACCGCGCCGCGTTGATTGAAAATGTTCGCGCGGAAACGTGACAACCCTTTGACGCCAAAGCTAAAATCCAGTTCGAGGTTTTCTTCGAAACGGTGCTTCTGAGCATCCGTCAGAACAGAGTACGCTAACTGCTTCGTCTCCGATGATGTGAGCGGACGATAGCCCTCGAGCGGGCGAATCTCGCCATGCACCCGCACCAAAGGTGCGGTACCGGTCGTGACGTGCAAGTCCGATCCGCCCAGTTCAGAGAGTTTGTGTAGCAACTCTGAGAGAGATAGTTGTTGTGGTGGATTCTCCATTATGGCTCCTCGACAGTTTTAGCGCTTCGGCTCAAGGGGCCGAAAAGTTGAAATGAACCGTTCGGCATCCGCGGCAACCTTTTCCGTGGCTCCGCTGGCTGAACGGGTTGTTAGTGAATAGACCCGACCATTGATCTCGGTGAAATAAAAGTTCCAAACCTGATCGGATTTCGTGTCGCTGTTGGCGGGTGTCTGCGCGATGACCTCAAACACTCGGTGGCCGCCGATTTCGCGTTGCCGATCGTTCACGACCCAGCCGCCGGCGTTAATCATCTTGTCGATGACAGTTCGGCGAAGATCAGTAAATGCGACGCCTCCGAGCATCTTCCGTTGTTCGCTCGGCAGCGGTTGGACGGCGTTGGCCACCGGCGCCAGGGCGAGAACCGCCAGAGTGGCTTGCGCTTCTGGCGCGCCATTCGGCGGCTCAATGCGAAAACTTGAGCCACTCTTACTTGTTGAAGATGCCGACCAGTTATTTGGCAGCGGTATCACAAAGGTGCCGTCACGATAGACGCTTTCAGGTAGTGACAAAGCAGTCGGCAGCGCGACATGATTGTCCGCGGACTTGGCCTGTGTTGTCGGCATGACACCATTGCGCAAGGCTGCTTGCAATGCCCGTCGTCGGGCGATTGCCGCCTGCCGGTGACGAAGCAGCGCGCGATGGCGGCGCCACCACGCTCTTGAATGATGATGGTAACGATGCGGGCGCGCTGATAATTGCGATCGCAAATTATGCGCGGTTGAGATTGCAAAGGGCAGCAAGACAACTATCGAAATCAACAGTCCCAGTGATAATGCTAATCGACGTACCATAACCTCACCCCTTTCATGCCACCGTTTCGCGTAAGACTTCCTCGATGGTGGTAACTCCGTTTCGTATCTTTTGCAGACCGGAACCGCGCAACGTGGTCATGCCGTCGTCGATCGATTTCTTTCGCAGCTCGAGCGATGACGCGCCGATCAAAATCAGCTCGCGGATTTCGTCTGTAATCTCCATGACTTCGTATAAGCCGATGCGGCCTTTGTAGCCCGTATCGTTACAACTCTGGCAGCCCTTGCCTTTGTAGGTTTTGATCTTGCCGGCATCTTCCGGCGCGAAACCAATTTCGACCAGAGCCTCGACTGGTGTGGAATGTTCACCTTTGCAGTCTTTGCAGATGCGGCGAATTAGTCGCTGCGCCTGAATGAGGTTGACGCTGGTAGCAACGAGAAATGGCTCGATGCCCATGTTCATGAGACGTGAGATTGTTGAGGGAGCATCGTTGGTGTGCAGTGTCGAGAGAACGAGGTGACCCGTGAGAGCAGCTTTGATGGCAATCTCTGCGGTTTCAAAATCGCGGATTTCACCGACCAGGACGATGTTGGGATCCTGACGCAGGAAGGAACGAAGAGCCGCGGCGAAGTTCAGGCCGATCTGTTCCTTCATCTGCACCTGGTTGATGCCAAGCAAATTGAACTCAACCGGATCTTCGGCGGTCATGATGTTAGTATCGACCGTATTCAGCGATTGCAGCGCGGAATATAGTGTGTTCGTCTTACCGCTGCCGGTAGGACCGGTTACCAGAACCATGCCGTAGGGCTTCGAGATGTTGCGCTGGAATTTCACCAGCGATTCAGGCTCAAAGCCGAGGTTCGTCATGTCGAGCATCAGCTTTTCTTTATCGAGTAGACGAAGCACAACCTTCTCACCAAAAAGCGTAGGCAATGTCGAAACACGAAAATCAAGCTCACGCGAGCGGGATTCCACCTTCACGCGAATCTTGATGCGTCCATCCTGAGGCAAGCGCTTTTCAGAGATGTCCAACTTGGACATGATCTTGATGCGGGAGATCAGGGCATCGCGCATCTTCAAAGGCGGGTGCATGACGTCATAGAGAACGCCGTCGATACGAAAACGAATGCGCAATTCTTTCTCGTAAGGCTCGACGTGAATATCTGATGCTCCGCGTCGAAGGGCATCGACGAGAAGCACGTTTACGAGACGCACGACCGGTGCGTCCTCGCTCATGCGCGTGAGGCTGGAAAGATCGATCTCGTCGTTCTCCTCAAAAACTTCGACTTCGCTGTTCAGTGATTCCTGATCGAAATCGAGGCTGTCGAGAGAGACAAGATCGGCTTGCGAGAAGCCGTTGCCGTTCAGTCCTTCGACCGAAACGTCAGCCCCGGCGCCGGCAAGTTCGATTTCTCGCGAGGTGCTGTAATACCTGGCAATTGCCGCCTGGACGCTGGCTTCGGCAACGACGACGGGTTCGACGTTCAGGCCCGTCATAAACTTAATGTCATCCATCGCAAATACGTTGGTGGGATCAACCATCGCGAGCGTCAGGGTCGCGCCAACGCGTGACAACGGCAGGACCGAATATTTTTGGGCGACCTCCTGGGGGATCAAACGGAGAACGGAATCGTCGATGTTGAAGAGTTCGAGGTTTACCGAAGGGATTCCGTATTGGCGAGAAAGGACAGCGGTGATCGTATCGTCGGACACGAGGCCGAGTTTGACGAGGTTGTAACCCAGGCGGCCGCCATGCTCACGCTGGTAATCCAGAGCCTGCCGAAGATGCTGAGGGCTAATTAGATTCTCACGGACGAGAATTTCGCCGAGTTTTGCTGACATCCGAGTTTAGTTTCGACTTTCGTAAGAGACCAAAGAGGTCGGTGGGACACCGATAGACACGCGAAACGTGGGGCGCATAGAGCGCGCAACGGCGGCCAACACCGTTACAACTTGAATTCTAACGTTGTGAGATGCGTCTGTCAACGAATGTTTTTCCCGGAAAGGCGGCCGTTTTCAATAAAGGTGTAGACATTCATTCGGCGGTGTTCGATAATATTCGTCCAGCTTCGCGAGAGAGGAGATTTGCTTAATGCCTATAACGGCGAGACAAAGAAGAGTGTTGGATTACATCAGGCATTACTTTGACGCTCATCAGGAGGCGCCGACGATCGCGGAGATTGGGAAAGAATTTGGGATGAGTTCCTCGGCGAGCGCACATCACGTCGTCTCAACGCTGGAACGCGCAGGATTTATTCGCCGCATTCCGAATGTCAGTCGCGGAATCGAGTTGGTGAGCGACGAACAGGATAACGCGAAATATGAAATTCCATTATTGGGAATCGTCGCCGCCGGCACGCCGGTCGAAGCCGTCTTGAATTACGAAACCGTTTACGTGCCGCGCGATATGATGCGAGAGGGACGAATGTTTGCTCTGCGCGTGCGGGGTGACTCAATGATCGATGAGCAGATTCGCGATAACGATGTAATCGTCCTTCAGGCGAAGCAGATCGCCGATAATGGTCAGACAGTAGTTGCCTTAATTGATGGCAGCGACGCCACCGTTAAAAGATTTTACGGCGGCAGAAATCAAGTGCGGCTGGAACCGGCTAATCCGAATTACAAACCAATAGTCGTTCGACCACCGGAGCGCGTGCAAATTCAGGGAATAGTAGTGGGTGTGATTCGGAAATATAACCAGTGAGAAATTAGCTCTTTGAAAGAACGTGCGCGACTTTTTTTAAGTCGTCGATGAACTTACGCTTCTCATCGTGACGCGTTTCATCATCTGGTGCGCGCAGGATCGACGATGGATGAACGGTGGCCATGATATAAGGCGCCAGAGTTGATTCAATGAATTGTCCTCGCTGCTTTGTGACTTTGAACTGTGGTCCAAGCAAGGCCTGGGCGGCCGTAGCGCCGAGACAAACAATCACCGTTGGTTTTACTAAACTGATTTCCGCTTCGAGCCAGGGACGGCAGGCAGCAATTTCGTGTGCGTTTGGTTTTTTGTGAATGCGGCGTTTGCCGCGCGGCTCCCATTTGAAATGTTTGACTACATTTGTGACGTAAGTGTGAGTGCGATCGATGCCGGCCTCAATTAATGCGTCATCCAATAAACGTCCGGCAGGACCAACAAAAGGTTTGCCGGTCAGATCTTCTTCGTTGCCGGGCTGTTCACCAACAAAAAGAACTTCGGCGCGGCGTGCGCCTTCGCCGAAAACAGTTTGCGTGCCGCGTTCCCATAGATCACATCCTTTGCAGTCGACTGCGGCGTCGCGAAGAGCTTTCAGACTTTTTCGTTCGGGGAAGAAATCTGCGGCTGAAGTTTCAGATTTGTCCTTAGCCATTGATTTCAATTGTGCTGCTTAACAATCAGTCATTGCAACCCATGAACGCACTTGTAAAAACACGGATTCAATTGCAGATCGCTGATCGCTTCGGGCATGTCTTTGAGCAGCGTGAGAAACGGCCCCTGGAAATTCTTCCGACCGGCGTCGCTGAAATTGATCAGGTTTTAGATGGGTTTCCCCGCGGAGCAATTACAGAAATTCACGGAACGGCGTCCTGTGGCCGGACGAGCTTGTTGCTTTCGGCGTTAGCGGCCGCGTCGTCAAGTGAAGAAACCTGCGCGCTGGTCGATTGCAGCAATACGTTTGATCTTTCATCCGCGGCGGATGCCGGCGTGAGTTTCGATTGTCTGTTGTGGGTTCGTTGTAACAATAACCTCGAGCGCGCTTTTAAGGCGGTCGATCTTTTATTGCATGGCGGAGGATTTGGTTTCATCTTCTTGAATCTCGCCGACATGCCGGCAAAAACTCTGCGCCGCATAGTTTCGACCTGGTGGTTTCGCTTTCGGCGCGCGATCGAAAACACGCCGACGGTATTAGCCGTGGCGACACCCGTCGCCTGCGTGCGCTCATGCGCGGCGATGGCTTTAGAACTTAAGTGCGAAGGATCTGTCTGGCCCGGCGCCGATGCCTTCGTTGCTGAAGAACAGCAGCGCGCTCTTAGATCGAAAAGCGAGCCCTCGTCGCCGCACTTGTGGTTAGTGGCTTCAAACGATCGATACGAGATCGGTTCTTCTACCGTCAATCATTCTCATTTCCTGCAAGCATTGACGGTTCATGTGAATCGCGAGCGACCGCTGGCAGGGTCGGATCGCACGGTTCGATTCGCTCCGCACTCACCTTGACTATGTTCGGCAATATTCGTTAATATTCGTTCGGTAAATCCATTTAACTCATAAAGAACGAGGGTTTGCGAGGCGAATATGTTTGCCTGTATTCATGGTCGAAGTGTCTCTAAGTCCACCGCGGACAGCGGTGCGAGGGGCTTAACGCTGGTCGAGTTGGCCTTTACTTTTTCGCCGCTGGTAGAAGAAACAAGTGCCGAAACAGTCGTGCTTGATGTTGCCGGTCAGAGTTTGTTGTTCGGAGAAATGTCGTCCAGAACGAAGGACGAAAGTAATGTGATGAGCAACATTGCAAACACAATTGTGCGACGCGCAAGTCATTTACACCTCACGGTCAATGTTGCGGTGGCGGCGAATGCTGATGCGGCGATTCACGCCGCACGAGCTTTCAAGGGAATCACAATCATCGCTGCAAGCGATGAACTCCTGCATCTGGGAGCTCTCTCGATCAAACATCTTGATTATTCATTAGCTGCAATCGATGAAAAGCGCGCGGAAGAATTTCACGAGACATTCGCGCTCTGGGGTGTTCGCACGTTTGATGATCTGGCGAAACTACCGTTGCCGGGTGTCGCGGAGCGTTTGGGTCAGGAAGGTGTGCGTTTACAAAAGCTCGCCCAGGGAAAATCCGATCGTCGACTTAACTTAGTTCGCCCGCCGGTCGGTTTTGAACAATCGCTTGAGTTAGAACATCCGGTTATAGAGCTCGAGCCGCTGTCGTTCGTACTCTCTCGTTTGCTGAATCAGCTTTGCGCGAATCTGAACGAGTATTCGCTGGCGACAAATGAACTGCGGCTGCGACTCGTTACAGAGCGGTGTTTAGAGTACCGACTTCAGTCGGGTATTTCTGCTGCCTATGAAAAAGGCCCAACTGAAGTTGGTATTCTAAACACCTGTGACCTTCTACACGAGCGCACAATCACCCTGCCGGTTCCAATGCGCGATGCAAAGACGCTTTTGCGTTTGGTGCTTTTCGATATTGAAGCGCACCCACCTGTTGCTCCAATCATCAAGGTGGCGATCAGCGCGGAACCAGTGCAGCCGCGCGCGTCTCAGACAGGATTGTTTATTCCATTGGCGCCGGAGCCCGAGAAGCTTGAAATCACTTTAGCGCGGCTGGCGAAATTGGTGGGACCAGAGAACGTCGGATCGCCGGAGCTTTTGGACACGCACCGGCCGGATGCGTTTCGGGTTATTAAGTTTCGGCTAAATCAGAGAAGCGGGAGAAACGCCAGGATTGCTTCGCGCCTCGCACTCAATGCGGACGAGAGACAGCGGGACTGCGCCGCTGGGGGCCCTGCAATGCCCACGTTCTCAGTCATGGGCTTCAGGATTTTCCGTCCGCCGTGGGCCGCAGATGTGCAAACAATACGTGGACAACCAACGCGCATTAGCGCGCGTGCAGACTCGTCACGCAAAGTGCGCGGCCAAATTGTTTGCACTGCCGGCCCCTGGCGCGCGTCCGGTGATTGGTGGCGAGCCGACATATGGGCCAGAGATGAATGGGACGTGGTAGTAGTCGATCCAGCTTCTACAGAACACGAAGTGCTTTGCCGGATCTATCGGGATTTATCCAGTGAGCAATGGTTCGTGGAAGGCATCTATGACTGATTCGCCACCGAGACCGGAGAGACGCGGAGCAAAGAATTAGTGAATTGGTTCTCGTTGAATCTTTATCTGTCTCTGTGTCCCTGCGCCTTAGTGGCTAGATATGGAATATATAGAACTCCATGCGCGTTCAGCATTCAGTTTTCTTCGCGGCGCGGCGACCCCGGAAGAATTAATTGCTGTCTGTTCGGAGTTAAAGATGCCGGCGATGGCGCTACTTGATACTGATGGGGTATACGGCGCCGCGCGGTTTCACTTAGCAGGCAAGAAGCTGAAGGTCAAAGCACATATTGGGGCGGAGCTAACGGTCTCGAGTCTCAAATCTCAAGTCTCAAGTTTAAAATCTCAACCACGAAGACAAAGTCCCGAATTTCAAATTCCAAATTCCAAATTTCAAATTCCAAAACAGCTAATCACGCTGCCGCTCCTGGTTCGTAATCGCACGGGTTATCAAAATCTCTGCCGGCTAATCACCTTGATGAAGTTGCGCGTGCCGAAACATTCGAAGCCGGGCGAATGCGCGGTAACCTGGGATGAGTTGGCTGAATATGCAGAAGGGTTAGTTTGCTTGACTGGTAAAAACGATGGACCGATTGCGGGAAATATTCACCACAGAGACACAGGGATTGCACAGAGAACCACAGAGAAACTCATCGATATTTTCGGCAAGGAAAATATTTATGCCGAGTTGCAACGTCATTTCAATCGTGAAGAAGAAGCGCGCAATCATGCGATCATCGAGATCGCGCGACGATTGAAACTTCCATTGTTGGCGACGAATGGCGTTTGTTATGCAACGCGGGCGCAGCGGCAAGTTGCCGACGTGTTCACCTGTATTCGCAATCATGTGCGCCTGGAAACTGCCGGACGTTTGCTCTCGATCAATTCAGAACGGTTTGTGAAATCACCAAAAGAGATGGTTCAACTCTTTGCCGATTTACCGGAGGCGATCGTGAATACCGTCGAACTTTCATCGCGGCTCGAATTCACGCTGCAGGATCTCGGCTACGAATTTCCGAAGTATTCAGTGCCGCCGGACGAGACGATGACCTCATTTTTGCGCCAGCGAACTTACGAAGGCGCGCGGCTGCGTTATGGGCGCGGCGCCTTCGCGCGCGCGGAAAAACAACTTGAGCATGAATTGAAGTTAATCGAGAAACTTAAACTCGAAGGTTATTTTCTGATCGTTTGGGACATTGTTGAGTTTTGTAAGCGCAATGGCATTTTGATTCAGGGTCGCGGCTCCGCGGCGAACAGCGCAGTTTGTTACAGCTTAGGCATTACCGCAGTCGATCCGGTCGGCATGGAACTCTTGTTCGAACGTTTTCTTTCCGAAGAGCGCGGCGAATGGCCGGATATAGATCTTGATCTGCCGAGCGGCGATCAGCGCGAGCGGGCGATTCAATATGTTTATGAACGTTATGGAAAGCTCGGCGCGGCGATGACTGCGAACGTGATTACTTATCGCGGGCGATCGGCGGCGCGCGAAGTTGGCAAGGTGCTGGGCTTTGACGATGAAATGCTCGGACGTCTGTCTGGTCTGGTCCACACCTGGGAATGGAAAGATCCGAAAGACACGACTGAGCGTCAATTCAGAGATGCGGGACTCGATCTGTGCGATCGGCGCATTAAGAAATTCTTTCAGCTTTACACGGCTGTTCAGGATTTGCCGCGTCATTTGGGACAGCATTCAGGCGGCATGGTGATTTGCCAGGGGCAACTCGATTCGGTAGTGCCGCTCGAGCCGGCGGCGATGCCGGGCCGCGTCGTCGTGCAATGGGACAAAGAAGACTGTGCTGATTTGGGAATCATCAAAGTTGATCTGCTGGGCTTGGGCATGATGGCGGTGCTGGAGGAAACGATTCAGATCATTCGCGATGATTATCACGAAGAAGTCGATCTCGCTCACTTGCCGCCGGACGACGGAGCGGTCTATTCAGCGCTGCAGCAAGCCGACACGATCGGCATGTTTCAGATTGAGAGCCGCGCGCAGATGTCTTGTCTCCCGCGTCTTCGTCCGCAAAAGTTTTACGACATCGTCGTTCAGGTTGCGATTATTCGTCCCGGCCCAATCGTCGGCAACATGGTGAATCCTTATTTAGAGCGACGGCTGGGGCGCGCGCCGGTTAAGTATGCTCACCCCGAATTGGAACCGGTGTTGAAGCGAACACTCGGCGTGCCTTTGTTTCAGGAACAACTGCTCAAGATGGCGATGATCTGCGCGGATTTCACCGGCGGCGAGGCTGAAGAGTTGCGCCGCGCGATGGGCTTCAAACGATCAGAACAACGAATGAAGGAGATCGAAGTTAAGCTGCGTCGCGGCATGACTAAGAAGGGAATTACGGGCCGGACACAGGATGAGGTTGTTGATTCAATCGCCTCGTTTGCGCTTTACGGTTTTCCCGAATCGCACGCGGCCAGCTTTGCTTTGCTCGCTTACGCCAGCGCTTATCTCAAATGTCATTACCTGGCGGCGTTTACGGCGGCGACGCTAAACAATCAGCCGATGGGTTTCTATCAACCATTCACGATCATTAAAGATGCGCAGCGTCATGGATTGAAGGTGCTGCCGGTTGATGTGACGCGATCGAATTGGGAGTGCACGATGGAAGACAGTGGGCAGTGGGCAGTGAGCTGTGGAGACGAAAAGGGAGGCCGGAGGTCAGAGATCCGAGATCAGAATTTGGCCACTCCTGATCAAGAGTTCGAGATTGCCGGGCAAATGCCATCGCAGTCCCGCAGGGACGAAATATTTATAGAGGGTAGCGATGATAAATTTCTCGGAGCCCCTTCAGGGGCGAACGAATTTCGCCCCTGCGGAGCTTCAGATTCATCTGTAAATTCTGATTCTATAAACATTCCGCCGCTCTGCGGCTGTTCTAAAAAGAATACTCCCGACCCTGCACTTCGCCTGGGCCTTCTTTGCGTGAAAGGCCTTCGTGAAGAAGCGGGACGCGCGATGGCGCGCGCGCGCTCTGAAAAACCGTTCTCAAGTCTCGATGATCTGCACCGGCGCGTCCCGGAATTAAGAAAAGATGAGTTGCGGAAGTTGGCGGCGGTGGGCGCGTTGAATTGTGTCCGACAAACTTCAGTTTGTCGTGTCTGCGGTGAAGAGACAGCGGAGAAAACGAACGACAAAATGAAGTTTGCCGGACATTACGCTCATCGTCGCGACGCGCTCTGGCAGGTTGAGCGAGTGTCGCGCAATCCGGGACCCTTGTATGAAACATTTGAAGAGAGCGCCGGTTCACCGCTCATGCCGATGACGTTGAAAGAACGATTGAATGCAGATTTGCGTGGTACTGGCATCACCATCGGCCGGCATCCGATGGCGCATCAACGGCCATGGCTCGACACGATGAACGTCACCCGTGCAGGTGATTTAAAAAGCATGCGCAACGGAGTTCCAGTTAAAGTTGCGGGTTGGGTAATCGTGCGCCAGCGGCCGGGGACGGCGAAAGGATTTGTGTTTTTAAGTTTGGAAGACGAGACCGGGATCGCAAACATCATCGTCACGCCACAGCTGTTTGAAAATAATAGACTCGCGCTGGTTGAATTTCCGTTTCTGTTAATCGAAGGAGCTTTACAACATCAGGACAATGTCGTTTCGGTAAAGGCCAGGCGCATCGAGCCTTTGCAAATGCAGGTTGAGAGTCCCGGCTCGCATGACTTTCATTAAGTGTCAGAAGCCCGACCGTGAGGGAGGGCTACTGGAAACAAAAAGGCGGGCCAAAGCCCGCCTCACTTAAGCCCAATTTGCATTGAACTATGGGCGCTTTCGCGGCGGCGGCTTAGTCGTCTTTTCAGGTGTGACGTTTGCCTGCTGCTTCATTGCCTCGATCAGCTCTTTCGCTTCGGTTCTTAGTTGGCTCTCCGGAGCTTTCTCTACGTACCGCTGCAAGTAATTCGAAGCTTCCTGATACTTCGCTTTGTCATTATTATTGAGCGCGCCAATATTGAACATTGCCTGTCCGATTCTTAAAAGCGAGTCAGGGTCGTCAGGAGCCTTCTCAAGAATCTTCTGGTACTCTGCTATCGCTCGTTCATAACCAGCCTGGTCGCCGGCGGTTTCAAAAAGCAATTGAGCGAAATCTTTTTCGCCTTTCAATTTCTTAGCTGGATCCGTTTCGGCGGCCGCATATTCCTCATAAGCAGTAATTGCGTCATTGGCCTTCGTCGGATCGACCTTGATGACGAACAACCGCATCGCTTCGGCGCGCGCGCTGAGCGCGAAGTACTTGTTGGTGGCCTGCTGTTTCTGTTCGGCTGGATCAGTTGCCGGGGTCTGCTTTTTGACCAGTTCGACGGCGCGACTCGCGGCTTCGGCGGACGCAGTGAAATCAGCCTTGGCGCCTTCAATGCCGGCCGTCTTGGCGGCATCATCCTTTGATAAAATCGCAGTGTTATATCTATCGACGGCACGCGATCGCAGCGCCGCAGACTTATTCGTCAGGAGCGATGCAATTCCCGGATGTTCGGGATCAGCCGCCACTCCAGTGTCGTATTGTTGAATGGCGTCGCCATAAAGCTTCATTGCTTCGTCGTGCTTGTTGGCGCGATCGGCTTCATTGCCGGCCAGCAGCGCCGCATTTCCAGCCTTAAAAGAATCGCCAATGACTTTGTTTGCGTTTTCGATCTTGCTGTTCGCCGCCACGATCTCGGCGTTCTGCTTCGCTAGCGCTTCGGCCTTGGCTTTATCTGCGGCGCTGTTGCCGCTGCCGCCGGCATTGGTCGCAGCAGCAGCTTCGCCCTTGCTGGCGGCGACAGCCTCCGCTTCGGTCAGTTTCTTGCCACTGCCCGGTCCGAGGACGACATCAACCGGGGTGTCGCGACGAGCTTTGACGCCGGCCTTGGCCATGGGCGATGCGCCCGGCGCGCTTACGGAAACAATGTAGGTGCCGACGAAGGGAAGACCTGCGAACACCCACTCACCTTTCTTGTCAGACTTGGTGTGGTAATCGGCTTTCATGTCCGTGCGGTAGACATCGATCATGGCTCCGGCCACAGGTGTTTGTTGCCCGTCGGCGCCGACTATCTTGACACTGCCGCGCATCTGCTCGGTCTGGGCTGAAGCTGTAACGGCGGTAAACAGCAAAAGTGTTGCCAGCGTAACAAGATTTAATAGATAAGAACGACGCATGGTGTTTCCTCCACAGAGTCTGGGCACTCGTTGGGTCAATTCGTAAGATGCCGCGTGCTAGTGGTAAGTTGTGCCATTAGACCGGCTTTAAATTAATCAGCGCGCGCATCGGTGTCAAGCATACCGAATCGGATCGGGAACACCGGCTTCAGCGAATGCCCGCAATCGTAACGCGCACGAATCACAACGTCCGCAGGCAACGCCCTCTGAAACGTAGCACGACCAGGTCAATTCCAGCGGCGCCCCTAGTTCCAACCCTCGCTTTATGATCTCTGATTTGCGCAGACTGATTATGGGCGTGACAATTTCGATATGAGTGTCGGGCTTCGTGCCGGCGTCGATCGTTTTCTGAAAAGCTTCGTAAAACTCGGGCCGGCAATCAGGATAACCTGATGAATCCTCAGCAACTGCTCCTATATATATACGTTTGGCGCCGTCGACTTCGGCCCAGCTAGTCGCTATTGCGAGCAAGTGCGAATTGCGGAAAGGCACATAACTGGTGGGAATTTCGCCTGAAGCGAGATTTGCTTCCGCCACCGCGATTCGTTCGTCCGTCAATGACGACCCACCGATTAGTTTCAAGTATCCGATTGATGCGACCAACCGCCTC
>QHXH01000254.1:0-7498 GCA_003222855.1 Acidobacteriota bacterium | reverse complement strand
CTTCGGTACGCTGACCGTAAGATACGTGCAAAAAGCCCAATTCATCGTTTTGCTCGTGCGCGATTGCGGCGGTGACGCATGAGTCCATCCCGCCGGAAACCAGGCAGATTGCCAAGTGTGAAGTGTCTTCGTCCTCCGAGGTTCGTTCGATCAATTCGTTGCTTCCACCCATGTTGTGTTGTGATCAATCCGGCCTCGATTACTCAAGGATACGCAAGTTAACAACTTGCGCTACACACCATGCACATCCGGTCCCCAGATGTATTTGTGTAATTGCAATTGCATGCGAGCTCGCAAGCCGCTTTCGGCGATCCATTTCGCCAGCTCCCGCAAATCGATCTGGTCCCAGGCGGGCGAAATCAGAATTGCTTTGGCGCGGCTCTCGAGGCGGTAATCAGCGATGACCGTCTTCGCAAATTCCCAATCCGTCGCGTCAGCGATCACGAATTTGACCTCGTCCTGATCCTCGCGGAGCCGGTTCAAGTTGGGCCAATGATTTCTTTCGGCTTCTCCTGACGCAGGACACTTAACGTCCAGGATTATTTTGGCGCGTGGGTCGAGTTGCTCCGTAGAGACGTACCCGCCGGTTTCTATCAAAACTTCGTAATTCTCATCGCAAAGCCGCTTGATCAGATCAAGAGATTCGCGTTGTGCGAGCGGCTCACCGCCCGTTACTTCCACCAGTTCGCAACTGAGCTCGCGCACTTTTTGGACAATCGCGTCGATGCTGAAATGGTCGCCGCCCGTGAAGGTGTATTCGCTGTCGCACCAGGTGCAGCGCATGGGACAACCCGTCAGGCGAACCAACGTGCAGGGGCGTCCGGCATGCGTTGATTCTCCCTGAATTGAACGAAAGATTTCTGTGACGCGAAGCACTACTAGGATTCTAATTTCTGGATGCGCGATTGTCGATTTGCGCCAATTCGATGCAGCCATGAGCGTAAGTGCGTCATCAAACCAAAGCGCAGCGCGCGAACCGGGAGCGTTCGCGGTTGGCGGATCGTGTTAGCATACACGGGAAGCGTGTGAAGTGAGTTTCCATTGAGTCTTGGCGCGAAACAGATTGACGATTTGATGCTTGCTGGTGCGCAACGGGTGATCGCGCGCGCCACCAATGCACGCTCGCTCGATGCGGAAACTTTGAGCTCACGGTTGCGCGCGGCCACTGACAAGTACCTTCTCAAACACGATCCTTCGCCGGATGGACGGGCGATCAGCAGCTTCGTCGATACCTTGCACGCTGATGATCTTTGTCTCGTGATCGCCTGCGAGCGCGGCGATGAACACGCGTGGAACGATTTGTTTGAAGGGTACGGCGCGACCGTTCGCTCCGCCGCGCGCGCGGCGAGCTCGAACGAGGCGATGGCCGACGATGTGGCGCAATCTATTTGGGCAGAGCTTCACGGCCTCAAGATGCGCGAAGATGGAAAGCCGGGCGGAAAGCTTGGCTACTATTCCGGGGTCGGCTCGCTGGGTGGATGGCTGCGCGCCGTTGTCGGCCAGCTTGCCATCGATCAGCATCGGCGGCAAACCAGGCTGGTCCAGGCTGAAGAAGATTCGGACCTCGATCGAATGGCGCTCGACGATGGGGATTTAGACGGCGCCGGCGCGTATCAATTGTCCGCAAGTCCGGAAGAGTTGCTGATGAGTAACCTGGCTTCTGCGGATGTGGAAAAAGCCCTGGGGCGCGCCTTGGCTGAACTGCCGGATGAGGATCGGCTGCTGATGAAGTTGTACTATTTCGACGGATTGCGATTGCGCGAGGCTGGTGCAGTCCTCGGCGTCCACGAGGCGACTGCGAGCCGGCGGTTGACACGGATCCACGGTGACGTGCGCCAACACGTTGAGGCGATTTTGATGAAGGAACATGGCTGGACGAAAGCTGAAGCAGCGCGTTCGTTGTCCGAGGTGGCCGCGCATTTACAGACCGACGTTGAGCCAATGCTAATCGCGAAGCCTGATTCAACTTTGCAGAGTTCAACGACTTGATCGCCGGCATCGCAAGATATGCAGGTCTCAGACGTTCATGAGAAGGTAATACGGGTCTTTTTAAAGCAGTGACACCTAACGACAAACAACTAGATATTCTGATGCGACGGTTCGCGACACATTCGGGCCATTCGAACGAGTCGAGCCATCTTGACGCGGACGAAATGACCGCGTTCGCAGAGGGCGCACTTCCCGAGGTGGCACAAGCGCAATACGTGTCACATTTAGCTGATTGTGATCGGTGCCGGAAACAGGTATCGAGTCTTGCGCTCGCGGCGGGCGCTGTAGCCCGCGCTGAGCAGAGTCTTGCGGACAACGGCGAACGCCGAAATGTTTGGCAGATGCTGGCTGGCTTGTTTGCTCTGCCGGTGCTGCGATACGCGGCGTTCGGGGCCCTGCTTTTGATCGTCGCGGGTGTGGCGTTTATTGCTCTGCGCCGGCCTGCAGAACAACGTTCTTTGGTGGCAGCTGACGAACCGATGCGAACCGAACGGGGCACAGCGGTCAAACCCTCAGATGATACGAATGGTAGCCTGAATAAGGAGCCGGCCACCGCCCGGTCCGCGTCGGCTTCACCGTCACCGGCCAGCGCCAATCAGGATTTGAAACGCGATGAAGGCCGAGTTGCCGAGAACACAACTCCACCGTTGCAGCCTATGAAGGAAGCCGCGCGGCCCGCGGAAGATTCGGCAAAGAAAGCCGAGGAATCAACGGTCACCCAGACTAAGTCCGGTTATGCACCGGCGCCGCCGGGTGAAACTCAGATTGCAACGCGAGTTCAGTCAGGAACCGGCGGCGTCATAACCATGAGCGATTCGCGAAAAGCCACCGATAAGCCGACCTCTGGCGAGCGTGAACGCAATATCGCGAAAGATGCCGATCGCGTCGATGATGCGAGTCGCACATCCTCTCAACCGACATTTTCGATGCGCCGGGCCACGGAAGAAAAAGCAAAAGGGCCGAGCCGTAACATGAATAACGCCCCAGCCAACGCTCAAAGCGCAAATGAACTTCGAGCCGAGCCGCCGAAGACCGTGGGAGGCGTCGCTTCGACTGCAGAAAGTCCGCAGATGCTTTCCGTGGGCGGACACAAGTTTCGGCGCCAGGGAAATTCCTGGATTGATCAGAAGTTCAAATCATCCATGACGCTGAAGATAATTTCTCGGGGCTCTGACGAATTCGCCGCCCTTAATAGTGGCGTGCGATCAATTGCTCAACAACTCAGCGGCGAAGTGATCGTGGTATCGAAGGGAAAAGCCTACCTGATCAAGTAAATCGTGAATCGGAAATAGTAAATAGTAGAAACCAGACGTCACCTCTAATCGTATCGATTCACAGAGCTGAACGATTTTCTATTCACGATTCACTATTCACTCTTTTATGTTCTGTCCATCTTGCGGAGCCGAATCGACGATCGAGCTGAACTACTGCAATCGTTGCGGTGCAAATCTAAGCCCGGCACTCTTCCCCACAGCTAATATCACACCGATCAATTTAACCAAACCAATCGCCATCATCGGAGCAGTCGTGCTCTTCCTAACCCTCGGCGGATTTGCCGGCGTGCTTTCTACCGCCACCGACATAAGCACGCACGCCGGAGGCGGCGACCTGACGATGGCAATCATTTTCTTTGGAATGGTTACGATTCTCACCATCGACATCCTGCTGATTCGACAGTTGTCGAAATTGATCAGTGCGGCGCTCGCGCCCAACCGGCTTCCGGCAAAGAAACAGTCAGCGCAACCGCAGAACGAACTTTCATACTCACGCCCAGCGACAGCGCGTCTGGATCCCGCGCCGAGCGTCACCGAAAACACGACGCGGTTTTTCGAGACGTACTCTCCGGCCCCGGTTGCGGAACCAGTGCCCGCCAAGAAAACCGATCGATAGTTTGGTAGTGTTCAGTTTGACGTGGCACGCGCATCCTGCGCGTGGTTCACGGAGGGTGATGCCCGTGCTACTCTGAGCCAGTGATCGATAGTTTTTCGTGTTTGCTCTCGCAAATCCGAGTTGGTAGAGTCTGTCGCGCTAGACTCACTTTTTCGAGACCGAGGTGCTTCGGCATGCGCCCAACTCAAACCAGACGGATTCATAGGTTAGCTTTAAACTTTCTAATAGCATTTCTGTTTTGCGCGTCTTTTGCCGTTGCTACTGCAGTTCGCGCGCAGTCAAAGTTCGCGCCCGCTAGTTCAGCCCTGACTGCTCCGCAAAAACGGGCCGGACGCACTGGCTCGCGCGCTGCGCAGCCGGCTCGCAATCCTCAAATCTTGAAGTTAGTCACCGAGATCGATGCGCGGAACATAGAACGCACGATTCGAAAGCTAGTGAGCTTTGGCACGCGCAACACGCTCTCGGATCAGAACGATCCGAATCGCGGGATCGGCGCGGCCCGCGAGTGGCTTTACGCAGAATTTCTACAAGTGGCAGTGTCGTCCGGCGGCCGAATGACAGTCGAAAAGCAGACGTTTGAGCAACCGAAGGCGGCGCGCGTTCCGCAGCCGACGATACTGACGAATATCGTGGCGACCTTGAAGGGAACGCAGCCAGAGTCAGCCAACCGAGTTTACGTTGTCAGTGGCCACTATGATTCGATGTGTTCAAGTCCGACCGATGCAAAGTGCGATGCGCCGGGCGCGAACGACGACGCGTCGGGGACGGCGGCCGTTTTGGAAATGGCGCGAGTGATGGCGAAGTATAAATTCGACGCGACGATCGTTTTCATGACCGTGCCTGGCGAAGAACAAGGCTTGTTCGGTGCAACCCATTTCGCGGAAGAGGCGAAAAAGAGCAACATGGATATCGAAGCGATGTTTACCAACGACATTATCGGGAGTTCGGTCGGTGGCAACGGCGTCCATGATCCGCACACGGTGCGAGTATTTTCGGAAGGGGTGCCTTCGAATGAAACACAACAAGAAGCGACGACGCGTCGCAGCGTTGGCGGCGAGAATGATTCCACTTCACGTCAGTTGGCTCGCTTCATCAAAGAGGTTGGGGAACGATATGTCCCGTCGATGAAGGTCTGGATGATCTATCGGCGCGATCGTTACGGTCGCGGTGGCGACCATCAACCGTTCCTGGAGCGTGGTTATGCTGCGGTACGCTTCACCGAGCCTAATGAAAATTATCAGCATCAGCATCAAAACGTCCGCGTACAGAATGGAATTCAGTACGGTGACCTGCCGCAGTTTGATGACTTTAATTACATCGCGGACGTCGCCCGAATGAATGCTGCGGCCCTCGCGGGTCTGGCATTGGCTCCAGCGCGGCCAAAAAATGTAACGTTTCCTTCGGGCTTGTCGAACGATACTCCCATCAAATGGGACGGGAACAAGGAACCTGATCTGGCAGGTTACGAAATTGTCTGGCGCGATACGACCGAAGCAACCTGGACACATTCGCAATCCGTGGGCAACGTGCAGACTTTCACCATGAAAGGAATGTCCAAGGACAACTTCTTCTTTGGCGTTCGGGCCCTTAATCGGGAAGGGAACCGTAGCCCGGTCACTTACCCGCGGCAGGCGCCGCGCGCTCCGCGAACCGATCAGGCAGCGCAACCCTCTCCATAATCTTTCCGTTTTCCAACCATCGATGATCCTGTCCTGGTATCGCCAGAACGCAAATGACTTTGGCATGGTCCGCGCGACCTGGCTGCTGTCACGCGTAGTGTGGCGTCGGGCCTACGTGAAAACCTGTAATACTTGGCTTCGCACCCGCGTTGAATGTCCGTGTTGCGGCTGGCGCGGAAACCGATTCTTCGACTACATCGAAGCGGGTTATACGGTTGAAAATGCCGCCTGTCCACGATGTGACAGTCACTCGCGCCATCGCGCGTTCTTTCTTTGGCTGAAGAATACTTATCAGATAGACAAGAAAAGCGGCATAGCGTTGCTGTTTGCGCCTGAGACCGCCCTGGCTTCTCTTTGGCAGATTGCCGAAGGCCTCCAGTCCTACAGGCTCGACCTTGAATCGCGGCGCAACGTAGATGTGCTTGCCGACATTATGCATTTGCCGTTCGGCTCGGAGGTCGCAAATCTGATCTGGTGCCATCACGTGCTCGAACAAGTGAGGGATGATCGTTTAGCGCTGCGCGAGCTTCATCGTGTTTTGATAAGCGAGACGGGCCACTTGATCGTGTCAGTGGGGGAGAGCAGTGATGCGACGACGCGCGAGTTCGGCCGCTCTGAGAAAGCGCTTTCAGGTAATCGTCGAAGTTACGGCACGGATTTCAATGCGCGATTGAGGGAAGCGGGTTTCGCCGTGCAACCACTGAACTACAATCTAACTGCTGACGAGCGCCTGAGGTATTCAGTGACCGACGAACCGTTCTATCTCTGCGTGAAGAACGAACTATCGATATAAGACTGGGCAGCAGCCGAACCATACCGTTTTGAAAACGAGGGCTCACATGAAACGTCAGTTTCGGAACGAAATAACCGTCTGGCAACGCTGATCCACTCCGTGAGACCTGAAACGCGCCCTGCGAAGGTCGCAATATCGTCGTCGCTGGCAATAACGGTGCGACTCAACCCGAATAGATTCGTGTTCTGATCATTGCGCCCAATGTCATTAGCGATGGCGCATGAATAGCCAATCGACTCTGCCAGCCGCGAGATGGCTTGAGACAGCTGGCCATAAGGATACGAGAGTGAAATCTGCGTCTGGCCTACATGTAACCGGATCGCTGCGTAAGATTCGCTCAGCTCCCTGGTCACGTCTGGCAGTGAAAGATCCGGCAGCCGCGGATGCGAGCAGGTGTGTGATCCGATATCGATGCCGGAAGACGACAGTTCCTTAATCTCATCCCACGAGAGAAAGGACTCACCATCCGGTACGAAGCGACCATCGGCCCTGTCAGTTATGACAAAGACAGTTGCCGGCAATTTACGCCGGCCGATATGGGGAGCGGCAACTTTGTAGAAATCTTCAAACCCATCGTCAAACGTGAGCACGACTGAATAGTCCGGCAATACCCGGTTCTCGCGCTTTGCTTTCTGAAACTCCGAGAGCGACACGACGTTGTACTTGTTCTTTAGGTAATCCAGATGCTGAAGGAACAGATGCAACGGGATGTGCTGCTTGTGTGGATCTGGTTGAACCGGATTCTCGCTATCAGTGACGCTGTGATAGCAGAGGATCGGAATGCGTCTCCGATTCAGCCAGGCGATCACGCTTACTAAACGCGTCGCGTATAAGAGGGCAAAGATAAGCTTCTTCATCATCTTCCGGCGCTGTCTGTTCCCAGACAGAGACGACAACTGCACAAAGTCGCACGATTGATCCGGCAAGAGATCAACCGTAGAGCAAAACAATTGTTGCTTGGTGGAAGTCGGCGCGGAGACTACTACATGACGCGGAAATAAACAAGCGAACTGCAACAAATTACAGTTCCAGCTAAAATAAAAAAGGGTGCCGCATTCTTGCCAATGCAGCACCCCTTTCCCAGTGTTGGGAAAACATCGGAGGAGCTCTTTGCCCTAATACTCCCCGACGGTTACGGATCATTTAG
>QHXH01000435.1 GCA_003222855.1 Acidobacteriota bacterium | reverse complement strand
ATTGAAAACACGGTGTCCTCCAAAATTGGTGTAGCCGAGACCGTCTATGACGATGTTTGTGTTACTTTGACCGGTAATGGCGACGCTAACAGACAGGTCTTGAAACGCCGAGACCTGCGCAATAACGCAGGCACCTGGGTACAGGCTGTTACAGAGTGGGTCAGTCGAAGGGATGTTGATATTGATCCCGTCGCCGCCGTTGTTGCGCGCTACAACTTCTTCAATTGCCGCCCGCAGAGTGCAGACACCGTTACCCACTTGCGTTTCGCAACGGCCGTCACCGGGGGAAGCGTCATGGTCGTCACCGGTGCTGTTTACGATGAATAGGGTACCGAAGGAGATCGCGCCTTGCGACTTGCCAGCAATGGAAAGCCAAAGCGCGCCTGCCGCTAAGAATAAACAGACTGCCGCAGTTAAGGAGCCAAATAATTGCAGTGCTTTTGAGTTCATTTCTAACCTTTCACAGTTGTACTGCGCCAAATCGGGCGCGACTTTACGCGGAAAATTTGGGAAGCGTTAAAAAAGCCGAAAAGGTGAACCGCTGATTACGCGGATGTAACAGATAAGAAGCAAATTCTTCCGAAGATGTCGTTTCGCTAAAGCGCCGAGAAGTCCGAGTCGAATCGCGCAGGACGCGAGACGCCTGCCCCCGGCCAGGCGTTCAGTGCGCTATCTTTTCGGCTCGAGATCAGCCAGGAGTTTCTGAAAGCGCGGGTCGCCTCGCAACGAATCCCAGAAAGGGTGCAACCGTAAAAGTTGAGGCGTTATCGGCCCGGAGTGGCTTACTGAGGAGTATGGAACTTGCAGTAATCCTTCCAGGCGTACGATTGCCCGATCCTTTTCGCCCAGTTCGGCTTCGACGTGCGCAAGGTTTTCCTCCAAGGCGGGGCCAAGGATTGCGTCCTGCGAAGTTGGGAGCAGGGACGCCGCCTGCTCCGCACGTTTCAAGCCCGTCTCCTTATCGCCCAGGTAAGCGCATACGCTGGCCAGATGCGCGGTAATTTCGGAATTATCGGCGTCCTGCTCCCGCAATATTTCCAGGTCGCGCCGCGCCTTACGGAGAGTGTCGCTTGCTGCCGTCTTGTCGCCGGCACGCAGTTGCGCGAAACCGATTGCTTCGCGATATAATGCCCGGCGCATCACAGTAATTCCCGGGTCGGTTACTGCCGGCTGCAGCGCCTCAATTAGCGCCTGATAATCGCGATCGAGCAACCAGTGCTCAATCAGAATCCCGGTTAGACTGTCGTTCGCAACGTCGATGCTCACCGTGCGAAAGAGCTGGCGGGCTTCGTCTATCCTACCCAGTGCATGCAAAATTGCTGCTCGATACGCGACGGCATCCGGATCGTTCGGGACAATCTTCAACATTTCGTCCGTGGTCTTCAACGCATCGTCAAAGCGTCGAATGATTTCATAAGTCCAAGCGCGGTCGACAAGTAGTCGCGGATCGCGTGGATTCAACGCCAGAGCTTCGTGCGAGTATTCAAGGCTTTCGTCCCACGCTCCCTGTCGGCGGGTAACCGCAGACAATGCGGTGAGAACCTCACTGCTGTTGGGAAGCCGCGTGCGTACTTGCATGAAGACCGCCTTTGCGGCCGAATAGTCGTGTAGCAGCCAATACTGGCAATAGGCTTTGGCAAGGAGTGTATCTGTGGAGTCCGGCTGTAGCCGAATCGCCATATTCAGCGCATGCCGCGCTGCCTCGCGTCGCTCCCGGGTAGTATCCTGACCTAGAAAGACCATCCATGCATCGGTGCGCGCGAGTCGCGCCCACGCTGCCACAAATTTCGGATCAAGCCTGGTCGCCTCGGCATAGAGGCGACGAAAAACTTCTTTAACCTCGGCAGAATACCAACCACGCGGTTCGAGGGCGAGACCGCGCAAATAACTGTCATAGGCGGCCGAGTTATTGGTTAACTTCTCGGTTAGCACCTGCTGCTCGTTAACCGTAAGTTTCGTATTCAGGGCAATCGCGATTTTCCGTGCGATGTCGCCTTCTACCGCAAATATTTCTTCCAAGTTGCGATCGTAGCTTTCCACCCATAGATGGTTTCCGGTGGCGGCCTGAATTAACTGCACATTAATGTAAACTGCGTTTCCCGCTTTCTGTATGCTGCCCTCGAGCAGGTTAGAAGCGCCGAGCTGTTCCCCGATTTTTCGCAAATCATCCGGGCGACTCTGGTATTTTTCCGTCGATGTCCGCGCGATGACTTTAAGGGCGCGGATTTTAGATAA
>QHXH01000434.1 GCA_003222855.1 Acidobacteriota bacterium | reverse complement strand
TGCCCTATGATTTGTCAGCAACTGACGGGAACCATTTCATGATTAAGAACGAAATCATCAATCTGATTAAGAACAAACGCGCGCGCGTCGGCGTAATTGGGCTTGGCTATGTAGGCCTGCCGCTTGCGACTGAGTTCGCCAGCGCGGGATTCAAGGCGACCGGTTTCGAAGTGGATGAGACAAAGGTAGGTGAAATTAACGCCGGCCGCTCTTACATTGCAGACGTGAGTTCGCAAATCATAAAGCAATCCGTCGATGCTGATCGTCTGGCGGCCACCACCAACTTTGATCTGCTGGGAGATTGTGATGCGATTATCATCTGCGTGCCAACGCCGCTCAGAAAAACGAAGGAGCCGGATGTATCTTTCATTCTCGCCGCCGCGGAGCAGATCAAGCAGCGGCTGCAGCATGGACAACTGATCATTCTCGAGTCAACTACATATCCGGGCACGACTGATGAAGTCCTGATGCCGATGCTCCAGGAGACAGGACTGAAACTGGACGACGATTTTCTGCTCGCGTTTTCTCCCGAACGCGTCGATCCCGGCAATCCGCAATTCAAAACGCACAACATTCCGAAAGTTGTCGGAGGCGTAACCGACGATTCAACTGAAGCGGCAGCATTTCTCTATTCGCAAATTGTGAACGACGTGCATGCGGTCAGTTCGGCGCGCGTAGCAGAAGCGGCCAAGCTGCTCGAGAACACATTTCGGGCGGTTAACATCGGCATGGCGAACGAGATGGCGCGGCTTTGCTATGCCCTGAATATCGACACCTGGGAAGTCATTCGCGCGGCCGCGACCAAGCCATTCGGGTTCATGCCGTTTTATCCGGGCCCCGGCATTGGCGGACATTGCATTCCGCTCGACCCTCATTATCTTTCATGGAAAGCGCGGCAACATGGTTTCGATTCGCGTTTCATTGGCCTGGCGGAAGAAGTTAATTCGCGCATGCCTGAGCACGTGGTCCAACTCGTCTCAGACGGATTAAACGACGATCGCAAAGCGATGAACGGCGCCCGCGTGTTGCTGCTCGGCGTGGCTTATAAGAAGGACATCGATGACGTGCGCGAGAGTCCGGCGCTTTCGATCATCGATCGCTTGCGCAGCAAAGGTTGTGAGGTGCGTTATCATGATCCATTCATCAGTAAGTTGAGCTTTGACGATCATGCGACGAGCAGCGGAGATCCGCTCGCTTCCGTCGAACTAACCGATGAAGAGATCAGAGGTTCGGACTGCGTGGTGATTGTGACGAACCATAGCGCGGTTGATTATCAAAAAGTAGTCAATCTCGCGCCGTTGGTGGTCGACACTCGCAACGCCTTAAATGGAGATGTGCGGAAAGGGAGCGCCGCGCGGATTATTAGGTTGTGAAGAAGCTAACTAATCAGCCGCAGATTAACGCGGATATGCGCGGATAGCACTAAGATAACTAGAGCAAACTTTTGCTTTGATCGGCGTAAATCCGCGTTCATCCGCGGCCTAATTTCTTGCCAGCTAATCGATAAACGCCCGCATCCACAACTCCAAATTCAAAAGCTGAAACACCTGCAGGTTGTAATCTTCCCGGCCCGAAAGATTCGCGTCGATAATTCGTTTCACTTCCTTGAATCGAAATAATCCGCGCCGCCTGATCGTCTCTTCCGACAACAGATCGTTGACCATCGGCCGCAGCGCTCCGCGTAACCACGATCGAATCGGCGCGCCAAAGCCTGCCTTTTTGCGCCAGACCACATCGTGCGGCAAGAGTGTTTCCGCCGCCCGCTTCAAAATGTATTTTCGCTTCAGGCCCTTCAGCTTAAGGCCAGCAGGCATGCGCGCGGCGAATTCAATCATTTCCTTATTCAGAAACGGTACGCGCACCTCCAGATTCGCGGCCATTGAAGTCTTATCCGTCGTCATCAAATTCAAACACGGCAGAAACGTTTTCATGTCGACGTACAACAATTGATTCAGAGGGGCCACATCTTTTACGCGCGCGAAGTACTGACGATGCGCCGCGTACGCGTCCACAGCGCTTAACTCTGTTCGCACCTCGTCGGTGTACAGTCGCTGTTTCGCCTCATCAGTGAAATAGGTTTGATAGCCAAGATACCGATTCTCGAAATCCAGCGCTGCGCTGCGCGCAAATTTCTTCGCGTTACGCAAAGGCGCGGTTAGTTTGCCCGGCAGGCCGCCGGGCAGCGCGTATTCCAGCGCGCGCATCACCGGACGCCGCAGAAGCTGCGGCACCGGATCAAACGCGCCGGCGATCTTCATCGCCAGTTGCCGCGGATATCCCGCGAACACTTCGTCACCGCCCATTCCGGAAAGCATCACCCGCAAGGTCTCCCGCGCTGCTTTTGAAACCAGGTAACTGGGAATCGCCATATCGATCGCCGGCTCATCCATGTGATAGACAAGTTTCGGCAATAAGTCCGCCACGTCCGGCTTCAAAATAATCTCGTGGTAATCCGTGTCGAGCTGTTGATTTACTTTGCGTGCCCACTCAAC
>QHXH01000433.1 GCA_003222855.1 Acidobacteriota bacterium | reverse complement strand
CTGGTATAATAAGGGCGCGTTGAGAGTCGAAAGTTCCAGGAGGGATTAGGTAATGATTACGGTCCTTGAAGATATCAAACCCGAAACGGCCTCGAAGATTGCTGCCCAGGCCAAAACGCGAGGGCTTTCAATCGACGAATATCTGAGGAGCCTTCTTCCTGATGAGCTTGACCAGGCGGCAGCGGCCAAGTTCAGCCCAGCGGAAAAGGCTCGGCGCTGGCGCGAATGGATTAAGAACCACTCAGTGAAAAATGTTATTGCCGACGACAGTCGCGAGAGTATCTATTAACCTCGCCTACTTTGAAACTCAGTGTTTGTTCTTGTCTCACATAACAGGCTAGGCTAGGATGGAGAATCTTGAGGAGCTAATCAGATGAGTTCCATCATTGAAGAAATCAAACCCGAGACCGCCGAGATGATCAAGGCTCAGGCTGACGCGCATGGCTTATCTGTCGATGAGTTCCTCCGAGATCTACTTCCGACAAACGATGGGAACACCTTAGAAGAGCCCGTATACCGAATGGCTTCGACCGCAGAATGGATTAAGGCCTTCTCCGAATGGGCTGCAAGTCATCCGACACTTCCGATCCTTGCCGATGACAGCCGCGAAAGTATTTATCAAGGTCGTGGTGAATGAGCGTTCTCCTCGACACCAACATTCTCACACGTTCAGTCCAACCGGCTCACCCAATGCAGCAAGACGCAATTTGAGGCTGTTAGGCTCCTGAAGAATGCGAATGAAGAGCTCTGCATCGTGCCGCAGAACTTGGTCGAATTTTGGGCTGTTGCAACGCGTCCATTAACTGCAAATGGCCTACAGATGACGACGGTCCAAGCCCAAAGGGAACTAGTGAAGATCAAGAGTTTCTTTCGACTTCTTATGGATTCAACTGGCGTTTATGACGAATGGGAGAAGTTGGTTATCGATCATGCTGTATCTGGACGAAATACCTATGATGCCAGAATCGTCGCCGCCATGAAGGTCCACGGCATTTCACATCTTGTGACTTTTAACGACCGAGACTTCAAGCGTTATCAAGACATCTCGGTCAAGACTCCCGCTGAGGTTATTCAGACTCATCCAATTCAACCGACCGAATAAATTCACGCCGTGGCCGGACAAAGGATCGGAGGTTATCGACACGGAGCGGGGGAAGCGCGTGGCGGCGTAGACCAGAACTATCACAAAGAACTGGATGCCAACCGGGCGGTCTATGTAAGCCAAGTGGATGCTGCCGGCCAGATCCGCAACGCGGGATTAGACGCAGCCAAACTACCTCAAGCTTCAGCCGTCATCGCTCAGGTCGGGCGCGAGATCTCGAGGGAGGTCGGCCAAGGGATGCGGATTCGGTTCTGATCGCAAGCTTTCCAATCGACGGTTACGAGTCTGTAAGCCAGCCATAATGCTTAACCGCACTGTAAGTTTGACAGGAGACGCTCGTACTCATCGCGACGTAGGGCCGCGACTAGTCGATTGTTGACAGGAATTGTGGACTCGTCTGTTGGGTTCACAGTGTGTATGAGCAATGTAATGCTTCGCGCCGTATGTTTGCTCTTGGCTTCTCATAGCTTCGCTAACGTGTGCATGAATTGTTCGGTGCTAGAGAGATCCGGCAGAACAGCATCGGGCGCACAAGCGCGAAGGTTATCGATGGTGTATGAGTGTCCAGTGGCAACAGCAATCGAACAAGCGCCGAAGTGACGCGCACAAGCAATGTCGTCCGGCGTGTCGCCAATAACGACGAACTGCGACGGCTCAAGCTCCATTGCGAGATGTGAACGGATGCGCTGCGCTGCAAGCTGCGGAAGGTCACGCCGGTCAAAGGAGTGATCACCGAAAGCGCCAGGCAGATCAAAGTAATCTGAAAGGTCAACGAGGTTAAGCTTGTACCGCGCGGTCGTCTCGAAGTTTCCGGTCAGAACTGCGCAGTGGTAGCGCGGGTGTTCTGAAACAGCTTCCAAATCGTCACGCACACCGGGTAACACACGGAACTCTGCTCCGTTCAAAGCCGCTCTTTCGATCTCACAAAAGTAGCGGCTGGCGATTTCGTTAATCCTCTCGAAGATCGCCTCTCGCGTAATATCTTCGCAGCTTAAAGACTCGGCGATGTACTGAAGAGCAGTCATGCCCGTCAGCGGCACTTCATCAATTCGTCCTGCCGTACCGAAGACGGCTTCCAAGACGGGTCGCGTGTACTCGGTAAATGTCGTCGCTCTTGCCGATCGCAGGACCGTGCCATCGATGTCCCACAACAGAACGCGGACGTCAGTTCTATCCATGCTCCGAGTTCTGGTTTTGCTTTGAAGGTTAGACAAACAAAGCCTTGTGGCCCAAGGATCTTTTATGCGTTAAACCTACGCATCTCGTCAAACGCTTCACTCAGAGTCTGTTCTTCGGAAGATAGACCAAACGAAATTAGCATCATTCGGGTTACATCCGGCTGCTTGATGGATAGATCATATTTGGCCGATTTCATGAGCGACTATTTAATTGCCTTTCGCAGGTGGCTGAACCTTCAGATACTTGTCGAACCAAGCAAGCATGCGGTTGATGTAGTCGGTTCTATTAGCGATGCTCCAATACTGAGGATAATGGTCTTCTCCGCTGTATTTCGCATACTCGACCGTCTTACCCAAACGTCGAAGGGAGACAAATACTTCATCGGCGCAATACGGCGGCACTGCGCTGTCGTCTCCCCCGTGAAAAATCAGCAACGGCGTCGCCACGTGATCCAAATAGAAAATCGGAGAATTCTCAATGAAGCGACTGCGATACTCCCAGGGCGTGCCGCCTGTCAGCATGCGCTCA
>QHXH01000432.1 GCA_003222855.1 Acidobacteriota bacterium | reverse complement strand
GCCCAACAAACTCTCCGCTGGGGCGCCGATCCCAGCGGCGGCGCGCCTTACGTCTTCAATGATCCTAATCATCCTGATCAATACATTGGTTACGAGAAAGAGATGGTCGACGCGTTGGCGGCGGCGATGGCCCGCAAGCCGGAGTTCGTGCCGTCGGACTGGGAAACCCTTGTATCCGCGTTACAACGCAACTCGTTCGATGTGATCGTCAACGGATTGGAACCCACCGCCGATCGGCAGAAGCAGATTCAATTCAGCAAGCCCTATTATATTTTTCAGCTCGCCCTAACCGTGAGAAAAGACGAGCAGCAGATTCATTCGCTCGCTGATTGTAAGAACCGAACTGTTGGCACACTCGGCAATACCGCCGCGTCCCGCTTGCTCGAAAAGGAAGGGATTCGTTTCAAAGATTACGCGGAACCTCCGACTGCTTATCGGGATCTGGAATTGAAACGCATCGATGCCGTGATTATGGATGTGCCGGCGGAAGTCTTTTACGTCAGCAAGAGTCAGGCGCTGAAGCGGGCGGGCGAGCCTTTCTTTCGCGGCACTTACAACATCGGTTTGCGCAAAGGCGACGATGCTTTGAAAACGCAGATCGATGCCGCAATCGATCGTGTCATTAATGACGGGACGCTGGAACAAATTCTGCGGAAGTGGGGATTGTGGAACGATGCGCAACTTGAATTGCAGAACCGGGCGAAACCGGGGGCACGAAATCCTGATGTGGCTTACGACATTACGTCCTCATCGTTCAATTGGCGCGAAGCGATTTGGCGACTGACACGGGCTGCGGCCGTGACGGTACTGATTGCATTTGGTTCGATGACGATCGCGCTCGTTCTCGGCATGCCGCTGGCGATTGGCCAATGGAAAGGGCCACGCTTCGTTCAATGGCTGTCCACTATTTACGTTGAATTCTTTCGTGGTACACCTGTGCTGGTCCAGCTGCTGTTTCTTTATTTCGGTCTGCCGACGGTTGGAGTCGCGATGCCTGGCTGGCTGACCGCGCTGATCGGTTTGGGACTGAATTATGCTGCCTACGAATCGCAGGTCTACCGCGCGGCATTGGAAGCAATTCCGCGTGGCCAATGGGAGGCTTCGTATTTGCTGGGCATGAATCCGCTGCTCGCGTTCCGCCGCATCATTCTGCCGCAAGCTTTTCGCATCGCGCTGCCGCCGATGACAAATGATTTCGTCTCGCTCTTCAAAGATACCTCGACGGCTTATGCGATTTCCGTTTGGGAACTCGCGACCGCATATCGCGAACTGGCAAACGCCTCCGGACAATTTCTCATGCTGGGTGTTGCGGTCTCGTTGTATTACCTGGCAATGAGCTTGCCGATGGCCCATCTGGCGCGCCGGCTGGAGCGAAGATTGCAGAGACGAGAAGCGATTGAGGCCGTGGAAGCGGAAGTTAATTGATCTCTGTGCACCTCTGTCTGAACTCTGTGTCTCTGTGGTGAATTGAGATCCATTACCACGAGACGCGGAGAACCACGGAGTTTCACAGAGAGCTGGTGGGCTATGATTCGCGTAACCAACCTAATCAAGAACGCCAACAGCACTCGCATTTTGCGCGGCGTGTCGTTCGAGGTGGCGCCGCAAACGGTGCTCGGGATCATTGGCGCATCCGGCAGCGGCAAGACCACTCTACTGCGATGTCTCAATGGATTGGAACGAATTGATGAGGGAGAGATCGAGTGTGGCGACGTACATCTGGATGCAAAGCTTTCTAAAAATGAATACGCTCGACGCGTGGCCGAGCTGCGACGAAAAGCCGGCACAGTATTTCAGCATCTCTATCTGTTTCCGCATCTGACCGTGCTCGGCAACATTATCGAAGCACCAGTGCACGTGCTACGCGTGCCCCGCGAAGAAGCCCAACGCGAAGCGCTTGAGTTGCTTGACTCAGTCGGATTGAAGGACAAAGCGCCGCGTTATCCGGAGTCGCTTTCCGGTGGCGAGCAACAACGTGTCGCGATCGCGCGCGCCCTGGCCATGCATCCGGCGCTGTTGATGTTTGATGAACCTACGAGCGCCCTCGACCCAAAACGGAGCGCCGGATTGCGTTCACTCTTGCGCGGTACAGTCTCTCGCGGTCACACGATGGTGATCGTTTCACACTCGATCGGATTCCTGGAAGGCTTGGCGGATCAATTGCTTTACATGGAAGGCGGCGAAGTGGTGGAATGCGGAGATACTGATCAGATTCTAAATTCGCCGCAGGATCCGCGGACAAAGGATTTCGTGCAACAAGCGAAGTAATCAGCCACAGATTTACACAGATAAGCACAGATAAGAACTGAA
>QHXH01000596.1 GCA_003222855.1 Acidobacteriota bacterium | reverse complement strand
TCGCCCAAACGCCACGGGGCAATGACAGCATCGCTTTGCAGCCAGCCGGCAGTCCTGCGATTAATCGCGACATGATAAAAAGTCAAACCGTCGCGCGTGCGAGTGGAGCCTCGAATAGAGACAAAGCGACCACGACTCAGTCGCCGGATAAGACGCGCCGAAGGATCGGGCGAGCCTCGGAGCGCCGCCAGTCTTTCATCAGCGACGATCGCCAGATGTCCTCCGGGAGGCACGCGCGGCTTTTGCGCAAACGTGTTTTGTGCCGAGGCGTAGACTATGAACAGCGCGAAGATTGTGATGCGTGGGTTGGGAAACCTGGAAGACAAAGATCCTCCTTTTAAGGTCCAGCCGCCTCGGATCGAAGTGGACCTTTTGGAGTGCGGCGACCTGTCGCCGCTTTATTACTGCTGCCACATTCCCGAAGCAAAGCGGCGACAAGTCGCCGCTCTCCAAAAACGGTGGCGTTACGCGCGGCGGCGAGTCGCGGCCGCAATGGTGGGATCGACTTTGGTGCGAACGTCAGCGGCGATTAATCGCTCACTTATTCCTGCGTGATGAAAATGACAAATCGCGACCGCGAGCGCGTCCGCCGCGTCGTGCGGTTGCGGCACGGTGCCCAACGACAACAGCACGCGTACCATCTGTTGAACCTGTTGCTTTTCAGCATTGCCGTACCCGGCGACCGTTTGCTTCACGCGCCGCGGCGAATACTCTCCGATCTGAAGCGCCGCTCTTTCGGCGACGAGCAGCGCGACACCGCGAACCTGGCCCAACTTTAAGGTGACTTTGGGATTGACTGAGTAGAATGCTTCTTCAATAGCGCACGCGTCGGGTGAAAGCCGCTCGATCACTTCTTCGAGCGCGCGGCTAATACTTAATAGTCTGGAAGAAAACGTCGCCGAAGACGAGAGCTTGATTACGCCGAACTCGATCAGGCGATAACGCTGGCCGTTGCTGTCGCCTTCGACGACACCCCAACCAGTAGTCTCGCTTCCAGGATCGATGCCAAGAACGCGCACAATGGTTCAGAGTGTACAGCATTGTGCAAGCCTGATGTAGGTATGTGTGACTTGTCGTCTCAGCAGGAGGGTTAGCGGACTTTGCAATTTTGGTTCAACTAGACAGCGATTGGCAAAGGAGAATTGTTCAGCGAGTTCTTAGACGCCGGCTTGTCCGAGCAGCCGCAAAACCTCGGGCCGATCTTTTCCCAGGAGATAGACGGCGCTGCGCAGCCGGCTTACTTCGCCTTCGACGTGTTCGAACCTGGAAGACATACCATGCTCGATGCTATCCAGACGCAATTGAACTTGTTCGATGTCGCCGCGAACGCTGGTTATTGAAACATCCAGTTTTTCGCTGAACCGACCTTCAAGTCGAGCAAGATCTTCCTTTGTGGCCATCTGGTCGCGCATGGTCACGACGTCGTCGCGCAATTTCTCGACGGTGCTGGCGATAAAGCCAATCAGGTTGTCATTGTTCAACTCAGCCATTGATTTCGATGCTAACAACTTAGTCAACCTGGTCTGATGCAAAGAATTTGCAGTCGAGTTTAGCGATCTCACGCTGCCGCCATATCCGCCTCGCTTATATCAAAGTTCGCGGAAACTTTTTGCACGTCATCATGATCTTCGAGCGCTTCCATCAGCTTCACCATCTGATTCGCCTGCGAGCCTTCCAGCTTGATGTAGTTCTGCGGGACCATTTCGACTTCGGCGACGTGTGGCGTTACTCCTGCCGACTTGATCGCATTTTGCACAGTTTCGAAACTATCGGGCGAGGTGATAATTTCCCAGTTGTCATCGTCGTCGCGAATATCTTCCGCGCCGGCATCGATTGCGAGATCGAAAAGCTCATCTTCCGCCTTCGCTGTCTTGTCAACGACGAGATAACCTTTCTTATCGAACATCCAACCGACTGAGCCTGACTCACCAAGATTGCCGCCATTCTTGGAAAAGATATGACGAATCTCAGCCACCGTACGATTGCGATTGTCGGTCACTGCCTGAATCAATAGCGCGACGCCGCCTGGCCCATAACCTTCGTACGTGATCTCGTCATAGTTGACGCCTTCTTCTTCGCCGGTGCCGCGGCGGATCGCCCGATCGATCGTGTCATTCGGCATGTTGCCGGCTTTTGCATCCACAATCGCTTTACGCAAGCGTGCGTTGGCGTCCGGATCGCCACCCCCGGTGCGCGCCGCGACCGTCAATTCTTTGATGAACTTGGTAAAAAGTTTGCCGCGCTTGGCATCGAGCGCGCCTTTCTTATGCTTAATCGAATGCCACTTCGAAT
>QHXH01000595.1 GCA_003222855.1 Acidobacteriota bacterium | reverse complement strand
CCAACGGATGGAAAAACCCGTTCGAATCGGCGACCACGCCAGGCGCAGCGAGAGTCACCACATCACTTAAGCCGGAACCCACTGATCTAACGGGAAGCCGGGTCATCAAAGTCTGATCGACATCGGTGTGCGAAGTCGAGGTGTTCTCAAGTGCCTCGGCCGTATTGGATGAAATCGTGACGGTCTCGCTGGCACTCGTTACGGCCAGAGGAATCTTCACACTGATTGGGACCGAAGTATGCACCGCCAAGCTTTGCTGTTCAGATGAAAAACCAGGAGCAGAAGCTTTGATTTGATAGCTGTTGGGCGGAACGTCGTTGAAGCGGAATGTGCCGTCCGCGTCGGTATTCACGGTCCGCGTGTATCCGGTTACGGCATTGGCGATAGTCACCGTCGCGTTTGGTACGACGGCGTTGTTAGGATCGGTCACGACACCCGTGATGGTGCCGGCGCTAAGACCTTGCGCTTTCGCGGAGATCATAACTGCAAATAAAAAAAGCATGGCGCATGCTAACGTAAGAATATTTCTCTGAGCCTTGATCATGTTTTCCTCCTACTGAAATAAAGGGGGACGAAGTTCTCGCGATAACGATAAATCGCCAAAATGAACGTCGTGGCCTTTGGAGAACGCGCTCGCTGAATAAGGCGAGACACGCAGGAACGGCGATTAGCGGCTTAGAGATTTGCTGGAGGTGCGCGGCCGCGCTGAGTTTGGGTGAATTCGGAAAGATGTACTGCAACACTCGCGGCCGTCTGTGAAATCCGGGCTTCGGCTGCGCCGATGCCGGATGGCTGATTCAATTCAGTAGATGAAAGATTTTGGTGAAGCTGACAAATCAGACATTCAGTCTGAGAATTTGACTTTGATGAGCGGCTGTTGCTGTTAGTCGATTCAATTCGGCTGACATCTGCCTGATCGGCTGAGGTCGTTAGCTGGCGTTGCGCGGATGGGGACTGATTCCCATGGTGATGGGCGAACTCGGCAGTCGATCCCAAAGCGACGCATGCCAATAAGAGAAACGCCAGCCCGCGCTTTCGTCTTGCGGGAACCCTTAACCAGCGATGAAACGTGCGACCGATCACGAGGAATGCTTTGATGCTAGACTACGCCGATTAGTTTATTCAGCGTTTTAGCTCATGTCAATGAAACATGTCCTGAGTTATTGCCGGCTTCTCATGCTGGCGCTTGGATCGTTGGGCCTCCTCTCCTGCGCAGCCGCGAATACTTCAGCTCAACAATTGAACGCGACCATCCACCTGCTCCCCGATGCCAGTCGAGTAATCGTGGACGGTAGCAGCCCCCCCGCATCGGTTTGGTCGTTTCTTGATAGTTACGCCAGCGTCGTCGGCCTCGCTAACAGAATTGAGCGATTCACACTGTTTGACGAAGGCGGCAACGAAATTCAGGTGCGCAAAATTGCGCCCGGTCACTTCGATTCGCCAAAACCTGCTGCGCGCTTTCGTTACGAAGTCAGCCTCAAACCTCCCGCCTTCGCAATGGATTCAGCGATGGTTTCGTGGCTCAACCAGGAGCGCGGTGTCCTGATGCTCGCAGATCTCCTGCCGCTTTCTTTGGGCCGCAAAACCGGTGGCTCGAGTGCAATCGTCAGATTTACGCTGCCTGAGCAGTGGCGCGTTTATTCCAGTGAAATCGAAAAGACTCAGAACGAGTTTGATGTGCGTGATGTGAATCAGGCAGTTTTTGCGGTAGGCGCCCGGCTCCGGGCTTCGCAGATAAGCGAATCGGGAATGTTGTTTAGTCTGGTGACGGATGGCGATTGGGCTTTTGCCGATCGCGAAGCACTCGAACTAGCGGGTAAAGTGCTGAAGGCCAATCGCGAAGTGTTCGGCGCAATGCCGGCAACGCAGGGAAACCTCATTCTGTTTCCTTTTCCGCAGGCCGTTGGTCCGAGCCAGTGGAGCGCGGAGACCAGGAAATCGACAGTCACATTGCTGATGGGAAAACTCCCTTCAAAGATTGGAGCCCTGGCGCAACTGAGCACGCCGGTGACTCATGAGTTTTTTCATCTGTGGGTGCCGAATGGTTTGGCGTTAAGCGGTGATTACGATTGGTTCTACGAAGGGTTTACAATTTATCAGGCAGCGCAACTGCGGTACGGCTCGGCATGCTAACTTTCGCTGAATTTTTGAATTCGATTGCGAGAGCTTACGACTCATCTAAAACCGAAGCCGCCGACCTGTCCCTGATTGAAGCTTCAGCGCGAAGATTTACGATCGGGCGCGCTTCTGTATATTCGAAGAGTCAGGTTGTTGCATTCCTCTACGATCTGCGACTGAGAAGTTTGAGCCATAATAAGAAATCACTGGCCGATGTGTACCGCAAATTGGGCCGAGAACACCGCGCGACAGGTGATGATGCCGGCGCGGCAAAAATAAACAACGGCACGGAGGTGGCAAGTAGCGAGCTGAGTGCCGAACTCGGATCAGAAGAATTTGTTCGGGTCTTTATTCGGGAACCCGTTTCCATAAATCTGCCGGCAGAACTGGCGCCGTTCGGTCTGAAGGCCGAGCTGGTGGGACTGCGGACTCAGATAACTGTTAATGAGAGCGCCAGTAAGCAGCAGCGCGATTTGTTACGCCAGTTGGGTTACAATGATGCGAGTCGCGTGACGAGATTGAAGCAAATAGATGGGCCAGGTGCAAAAGCGGCGCTGGTTGTTCTTGCCGCTCTTTTGTTGAGCGCTTGTAGCGCGATTGCGAGCCGGAACAATACGGGCGTCGTCGTCGCTCGCAGTGCGCAAATTCGGAGCTCAACGGCCGTGGTCGCGGCAGATCTTTTGGAAGTAACTCGCGGAGACGCGATCGACATTCTGGATACGGTCGATATTCCAGACCCAAGTGACAACAGCAAGAAAGAGCGTTGGTTTCGTGTCCGTGCGCGCGACGAAGAAAAGACAGAGGGCTGGATTGAAGCGCGCAACATCATGCCTGAGAGCGTGCTCGATAAGGCCCGGAAGCTCGCTGACGAAGACAAGAGCATTCAGCCACAGGCGACGGGCCAGTTACACGCCGGATCTAATCTTCGGCTGAGTCCGGATCGAACTAACAACGAAAA
>QHXH01000594.1 GCA_003222855.1 Acidobacteriota bacterium | reverse complement strand
GTTTCGTTCTTTTTGTTTAGCTTGCCGCTGCTGGTCCTAATCGGATTCGGCCGCGCCGCGGGCCAATACATCTCTTCCGATACTTACACGCGCTATGAATTGCTCGCTCCGGAGAGTCATCAATTCAAAATCTATTACGAAGTCACTGAGACGCGCGCCGGCGCACGTTATCACTTCAACCAAATTCGCGAAGGCAGCGAGGCTTCTGACGAATCCGTCATTGATCTCGCTACGGGCAAGGCTTTGAAATTTGAAGTGGTCAACGGCGCGCAAGCAAAGACTGATTCGCCAAACGAGAATTTTCCTGCCACTGCTCATTACATCAAGGTTTATCTGGGCCATACGATTCCCGCGGGCGGCGAGTATCGACTGGCAATCATCAAGACGTACAAAGACGACAAGAGCTATTACACCGAAGGCGACCGGATCGTCTTCAAACGTCCGTTGGGTATTCCGCGTGACAGTATCGTCTTGCCCGCTGGTTACGAAATTGTTTCGTGCTCAGTGGCCACCCAGGTGTTAAAGGAATCAGACGGCCGGCTGAAACTCGCGTTTGTGAATCCCGGAAGCGGCGGGCAACTCGAGGTGACGATTAGGGCCAAGAAGTTTGGTCAGAACCGCCTGCGGTAGCGGGCGGGCCAAATGCCATGAAAATCTTCAGAATGTTCGTTGTTTTTGTGGGCGTTACTTACCTTGTGGTGGAGGCCCGCCCGCTACCGCAGGCGGTTCTGACACCTGCCGCACAAAATCAGAATCCCCTCACCGAGCGCGCCTATCAGGATCGTGAAATCCTCTATGAGCTTCAATCGCCAGAGTCGCACGCTTTTCGCATCACGCACGATTACACCGTTCGGAAAGCCGGCGAGAAATACTATTTTAATGTAGTGCGCGCCGGCAGCCATGTCACGAATCCGGAAAGCATCGATCTCGACAGCGGCGAAAAGTTGAAATGGGAAATCATTAGCGGCAAGCAGGCCGTCGAACGAAAACTTCCGATCAGCGATCCAATCAAAGACCGGAGCGAGATCGTGGTGACTCATCTCGCTCGCGCTCTTGAGCTGGGCACAACAAACAGAATTCGGCTGATGGAAACTTACGCCGATCCGAAAAGCTACTACCTGGACGGCGAAGAGCTGGTTTGGGATCGAACTTTCGGCCGCTTGCGCAACACGGTGGTGCTGCCGCCGGGCTGGTACCTTACCGGCCTGGCTTCACCCGCCACGATAGAGACGCTTCCGGACGGGCGGGTCTCGGTCTATGTCGTGAATCCGCGCAATGACGAGGTTCGCGTCTATCTTCGCGCGCGCCGGCAGCCGGTTACTGAGAAGTAACCACCCCAGGTAAATATTCGTCTATTCTCTTTGCACAATCATGCCTCTGATCAAGCGACTAAGCCTGGCCACTCTGCTCCTCGCGCTCGGCATTCTGGCAGTGTCACGGCCCGCGAGCCTGGGCCAGTCGCAAACCAAAAGGAACAGCGCCTACTATCCGCCGGCCGGAGACGCCTGGCAGCGACGCACACCCGAAGAAGTCGGCATGGACCACGCGCTGCTGGATGACGCAGTCGCTTACGCTAAGACACAAGCCGGTACGATGCCGAGGGATTTTTCCACGCAGGCCGAAACATTCGGGCGCGTCCTCGGGCCTTTGCCAAAGACGCACGGCGATACGAATGGGATCATTATCCGCCACGGGTATATCGTGGCTGAATGGGGCGACACTAATCAGATCGATCCTGTCTACAGTGTCGCCAAGAGTTTTCTGTCCACGCTCTGCGGACTGGCAATAGATCGCCGCCTGATCAAGAGCGTGAACGATCCAATGAAATTGTACGCGAAGATCACCTGGGAAGAACATCTGCAACAGACCAGCGAGTGGGAAGGTTCGATGTGGGGCAAGAACAGCGACTTTGTTGGCGTCGCAGAATTCGGCCGCGGCCAGCGGCAGCCGCGCGCAATCAAAGAACCGGGAACGTTTTGGGAATATAACGACGTGCGCATCAATCGCATGTCGCTGACCCTCTTACAGGTTTGGCAAAAGCCGCTGCCTCTCGTCCTCAAGAAGGAAATCATGGATCGCATTGGAGCTTCCGACACCTGGCAATACCACGGCTATTTCAATTCGCAGATTATGCTCAAAGGAAAATCGGTCGAGTCGGTTAGCGGCGGGACCCGTTGGGGCGGCGGTCTCTGGATCAGTACGCGTGACATGGCCCGCTTCGGATATCTCTTCCTGCATCAGGGAAAATGGAACGGCAAACAAATCATTTCCGAGAACTGGATAAAAATGGCCACGACTCCTACCACGATTGGCCAGGACTACGGTTATCTTTGGTGGTTGAATTCGCAAGGCAAACAATGGCCGAGCGCGCCGCGTACAAGCTTTGCGGCGCTGGGCGCCGGCTCAAACACAATCTGGATCGACCCCGAACACGATCTGGTCGTCGTCTGGCGCTGGCATCGCGATCGCAGTACGAATGAGTTGTTGAAGAGAATACTCGCGTCGGTTAAAGCGGGCTAATAAAACGGGGCGGTAGCCCGACCTCTCCCTCTCCTTTGAGAGAGGGCCGTGGGTGAGGGCTTAGTGGACGGAGCTACAGAAGTAATTTCTTCTTCGTAGTTAGCGGACCCTGAAATAGGAAAAGAAAGCTGGTGTGAGTCGTTTGCGCTAAGCCCTCACCCTAACCCTCTCCCACAGGGAGAGGGAACACTGCCAACCCCGCTCATCTTCTGGCGCGCCGCTGGCGGCTTACACTATAATCTCCGCGCCCTTGAGTCGATCGGTTACTCGAACAAAGCGAAGAGGCTCCGTGAAATTTTCCGACCGGAGGAGAATTATGACTAAGACTAAATGTCGCATTCTTTACGTTGACGATCATGAAGACAGTGCCGAGATGTTGAGGCTAATGCTCTCGGCGGACGATTACGAAGTTCACATCGCGCCAACACTGGAAGAAGCATTGGCCAAAGCTCAAACACAAGAGTTCGACCTCTACGTCCTGGATAAGCGGCTGCCTGATGGTTCAGGGACAGATTTGTGCCGCATGCTCAACCAGATCTCGCCGGGCGCGCCCTGCATCTTTTATACGGGTGACGCGTACGAGATCCATCGCCAGGAAGCATTCGCCGCCGGTGCGCGCGTTAATCCAAACTGTTCACCGGCTTATGTCTGAGCGCGAATGCGCCGCGGCTTGACTTGCTTCGTTAATGAGTTAGATTCCCACTCTCATGCTTTACCTCACACTGCCGTTCGCTCGGCGCTAAACTGAAATTCTAATCAGGAGAATAAATAAAATGTGCCCCTACAATCTGCGGAACCACTTGCTTACCAAACTCGTTTCGGTTTGTTTGCTGTTGCTGGCCGCGCCCGTAATCATCTGCGCGCAAGAAGACAGACCCCAGGCAGCAGGCACGCCCAGCCCGCAGCCATCGCCTACGGCCAGCAATGAAACCAGAAGGCCTGAGCAAGGGCCTGCCGAAGATGAAAGCCGGCAGCGTGATCCAATGTCGTCGCCGACATTCAACGGATTGCGGTTCCGTTCGCTTGGACCGGCGTTTACGTCAGGACGCGTGATTGGTTTCGCCGTCGATCCGAATAACGCCGCAAAGTATTTCGTTGCATCAGCTTCCGGCGGTGTCTGGAAGACTGTCAATAACGGAAATACCTGGACGCCGGTATTTGATCGCGAAGGCAAAAAATCCGCTGACAGTATGGGTGGGCACGGGAGAGAATAACAGCCAACGCAGCGTCTCGTACGGCAACGGTCTCTATCGTTCGGATGATGGCGGCAAGACGTGGCGAAACGTCGGGCTGAAAACTTCCGAGCATATCGGCCGCATCGGTATCGATCCCAAAGATTCGAACATCGTCTATGTCGCCGCGCAGGGACCCCTGTGGGGGCCGGGCGGCGATCGCGGATTGTTCAAGACGACGGACGGCGGCAAGACCTGGAAGAACATTCTGAATATCAGCGAGAACACCGGCGTCACTGACGTTGTGATCGATCCGCAGAATCCGGAAACAGTGTATGCGGCTTCTTATCAGCGTCGTCGTCACATGTTCACCTTGATCGACGGCGGACCAGAGACTGCGATCTACAAATCTACTGATGCGGGCGCGACCTGGAACAAAATGCGCGCGGGTTTGCCGGTGACAGACATGGGCCGCATCGGCCTGGCTATCTCGCCGGCCGATACAAACGTAATTTACGCGACGATTGAATCAGGCCATCGCAAAGGCGGCATCTTTCGCTCGAGCGACCGCGGCGGCAGTTGGGAAAAGCGCAACGAGTTCGATGCGGGCGCAATGTACTATGCGCACGTCGTCGCCGATCCGAAGGACGTCGATCGGATTTATGTGATGAATGTCTTTTTGATGGTTTCAGACGATGGTGGCCGCACGCTGCGACGGCTGGGCGAGCGATCCAAGCACGTCGACAATCACGAAATCTGGATCGATCCAAATAATAACGATCACTATCTGGTCGGCTGCGACGGCGGCGTCTATGAGAGTTATGACCGCGGCGCAAATTGGTTTTTCAAGAGCAATCTTCCGGTCACCCAGTTCTATGACATCACCACCGACAACGCGACGCCTTTCTATAACGTGTTTGGCGGCGCCCAGGACAATTACGCGTTCGGTGGGCCATCGCGCACCCGCAACGCGTCCGGCATCGTGAACGCCGATTGGTTCGTAACTCAGGGCGGCGACGGTTTCCGCACTCAGGTCGATCCCGAAGATCCAAACATCATTTATGCGGAGCTGCAGACCGGCAACATCGTTCGCGACGACAAGCGCACGGGCGAGCGCATAGGCATTCAACCGCAAGTCGGCCGCAACGAAGATCCTTTGCGCTGGAATTGGGATTCGCCGTTCATCATCAGTCCTCATTCACACACGCGTCTCTATTTTGCAGCCGACAAATTATTCCGCAGCGACGATCGCGGTGACACCTGGAGAGTGATTAGCGGTCAACTCTCGCGTGGTTTGGATCGCGACAAGCTGCCGGTGATGGGCAAAGTCTGGAGCATGGACGCGGTCGCCAAGAACCAATCGACGGCGTTCTTTGGAAACGCTTCAGCGCTGGCGGAATCGCAGAAGAAAGAAGGACTGATCTACGTCGGCACCGATGATGGTCTGCTGCAGATCACCGAAGACGGCGGCAAGAACTGGCGCAAAGTCGAGCGTGTCGGCGACGTTCCCGAACTCGCATACGTCAGCCGCATTGTCACGTCGAACCATGATGCGAACACGGTCTATGCCGCGTTTGAAAATCATCAGAACGCCGATTTCAAACCTTATCTTTTCAAGAGTACGGACGCGGGCCGCACCTGGACTTCTATCAAGAGCAACCTGCCGGCAAACTGGCCCGTATGGTCCATCGCCGAAGATCAGGTGAATCCAAAGCTGCTGTTTGCCGGGACTGAATTCGGATTGTTCTTCACTGTTGATGGCGGGCAGAAGTGGATTCAGATGCGTGGTGGCTTGCCGACGATTCAGATTCGCGATCTGGTGATTCAAAAACGCGAAAACGATCTGGTGGTGGGAACCTTCGGCCGTGGAATTTATATTCTCGACAACTACACGCCGCTGCGTTCGGTTACGCCCGAGACGCTCAGGAACGACGCGCTCTTTCCGGTAAAAGACGCGTTGATGTACATCCAGGCGCAGCCGCTCGGTGGGCGCGGCAAGAGTTTCCAGGGCGAATCATTTTTCACTGCCGAGAATCCCGCGTTCGGCGCGACGTTTACCTATTACTTGAAAGAAGAATTGAAAACCAGGAAGACGCGCCGGCAGGAAGCTGAGCGCGCGGCAGCGAGAAGCGGCGCGGGGATCAATCTGCCGAGCCGCTCCGAGTTGAGTGCAGAAGAAGAGGAGGAAGCGCCGGCCGTGATTTTCACGATCACAGATGCAAACGGCAAAGTCGTGCGCCGTTTGACTGGGCCAACGACTGCCGGCATTCAGCGCGTGACCTGGGATCTGCGTTATCCGCCTGCTACTTTGCCGCCGCCGCCGAATCCGGAAAACGAGAATCCTTTCGATGAAGGTCCGGCTGGTCCGCTCGTCATGCCGGGGACTTATAAAGTTTCAGTTGCCAAAAGAGTCAACGGCGTGATGTCCGTGATGGCCCAGGCGCAGGAATTTCAAGTCATCGTCGAAGGTCAGGATCGCATGAACCCCGCCGATCGAATTGCGCTGGTGGAATTCCAGACAAAGGTCGCGCGGCTGCAACGCGCGGTGCAGGGCGCGACGCAAGCTGCGAACGCTTTGACGCCGCGGTTGATTGCGATTCGGCGAGCCCTGCTCGATACGCCCAACGCGCCGGAGAGATTACTAGACGATGCGGCGTCGCTTGAAAAGCGGAAGAACGAGATTCTGCGGGCTCTGAGTGGCGATCAGGCATTACGCGCACGAAACATGAACCTGCCGCCATCGATTAA
>QHXH01000593.1 GCA_003222855.1 Acidobacteriota bacterium | reverse complement strand
CCAATTTTTGCATTTGGATCGACAACTGCGGTGGGATGAATTCCGGGGGCAAAGGCAATCGGTTTTGGCGCGAGTATTAAGACGACCTGCTCAAAAGCTTTCGACGGATCTGAGACGCGGATCTGGGCGGCGGGGGTCTTTTCCGAGAAATCCGAAGGCACAAACACCGCCGAGGCGCGCGTTTTTCGAAGACGCGGCATGTATTTTGGGTTGTTGAAAAATGCGATTTCGCCCTCAATTGCTTCGTCGAGAGAAGCAGCACCGGTAATTACTTGAGCGGGATCACCATTTAGCTCGCCCTCGGAAAGTTTCGCGATTTCTTGGAGCGTCAGCGTCACGTGTTCTTTCTAAATTGTAGAGGCGCTTGTGCCAAGCGCCTACTGGCACGCTCTCAGAATTGGCAATAGGCGGCTTAAGCGTTTGACGCGTCGAAAATGCTCTGAATGGATTTATCGAGCATGGCATTGAACTCAGCGTCAGATTGCTGGGCCGTAAGCCCTTCAACGAGCGCGCGGGAAAAGCTGGCCACCAGGCCATGCTGTTTGCGCAGACGTTTGTTTGCTTCTTCTCGTGAATAGCCGCCGGACAGAGCAACCACCCTGACGACCCTGTGATGTGTGACAAAGTCCGCGTAAAAGTCGTCCTGTTCCGGCAGCGTAAGCTTAAGCATGACGAACTGACCAGCTGGCAATTCGTTGAGCTTTTCGAGGATGGCTGCTTTGAGTAACTGCTCCGCTTTTGCCTTTTCCGGGCAGTGAATATCAACTTCCGGCTCTAGGATCGGCACGAAATCCGCCGAGATAATCTGCTGCCCGAATTCGAACTGCTGGAGCACAATGTCCTTGATACCTGCTTCGTCGGCTTGTTTGATCACTGACCGCATCTTCGTTCCGAAGATGCGTTTCGCTCTGGCTTTGTCGAGGAGCGCGCCCAGCGTCGGCATGGGCTTCATTAACTGAACGCCGTCTTTCTCAGCGGCAAGGCCTTTATCCACTTTTAGAAATGGTACGACCCGTTTCACGTTCCAAAGGTAATCCGCAGTAGACTGACCTTCGATTTCCCTCTCCATTGTATTCTCAAACAGGATGGCACCGATAATTCGTTCCCCGTTGAAACCGGGACTGGTGATGATGCGGGTGCGCATCTGATGCACGATGGTGAACATCTCTTCATCGCTGGACCACGTATTCTCTTGAATTCCATAAAGACGCAGAGCTTTCGGAGTGCTGCCGCCGCTTTGATCCAGCGCCGCAACAAAACCAGGACTGGTCCTAATTTTTTGCAATTGTTCTTCGTTAACGGCGACAGATTTCATGATGTCTCCTTCAATTGCCGGTGGTAATTAGCCATAACGCGAGAAAAAGTTCGGTTCGATGAAGACTCAAATCGCCAGCCCCAAATCGCAACTCGAATTTTCGCTAATCCGCCGTTGTGGCTGCTGGAAGCAGAACGCTGACCTGCGTTCCTTTTGGGGTGGAATCGACTTCGACCCGGCCGTGGTGATCGAACACGGTCCGTTTTACGATCGGCAGGCCCAGACCCATTCCGCGAGGTTTGGTGGTGCAGAATGGTGAAAAGATTTTCGCTTTGATGTCCGGAGCGATACCGGTGCCGTTGTCCTGTACGGTCACAACGACCGCCGAGGAATGTTCACCTTCCCGAACGGGTTTCGCCGAAAGAGTAATGCGTGGTTTGCTGCGATCAGCACTCGCTTCCGCTGCGTTCGCGACAAGGTGAGCGAACGCTTCCGCCAGTGCAGTCTCATCTCCTAAAACCCGCGGCAGGTTACTTGGTAGTGATGTTTCCAATTCCACTTTGCCGTTGATGCCATAGCGCGATTTCGCAATCTCTACTGCCTTCTTCACCGGCTCGCGTACATCGATTGGCTTAAGCACAAGCTCGGGTGGATGCGCGAAGTTGTTGATTTGAGTGATAATCTTATCCAGCCGATCGATTTCACTCACCACAATCTGGTTGAACTCCTTACGAAAATCCGCATCGTCGAAGCGTTCCGGCAGCAATTGAGCGAAAGTTTTAATCGCCACGAGCGGATTACGAATTTCG
>QHXH01000616.1 GCA_003222855.1 Acidobacteriota bacterium | reverse complement strand
CGAATGGCTTCTCATTTCCACGCTCATCACTCATCACTCCTCACTTCAGGAGAGTGGGCGGCCGAGAACTACGTCCTCTTTTGTCCAGGTATGGACGCCGCCGCAATGCGCACAGTTGAACTTTTGCGCTTTTACTTTGGCGGTCGGCCAAAGCTTTTCTTTTACGGTGCGTCCGGTATCGGTCAGCTTTGACGTCGAAGGACAACGCACGAGCAAACTCTTGAGACCGGTGCCGATCTTGGGTTTTGGTCGTCGGGGTGGATCGAAAAGAAATCGTGTTGCCATAAAATTAAAGTCGATAAACGATCCGCGCCTTGGCCGTATCGTAGGGTGACATCTCCATCTTTACTCGATCTCCGATGGTTAGGCGAATAAAACGTTTGCGCATCTTTCCCGAAATATGGGCGAGCACGAGATGATCGTTGGCCAGGGCGACACGAAACATCGTTCCGGGCAACACCATCCTGATGGTGCCCTCGAGTGTGATCGCCTTTTCAGAATCCATATTGATTAGGTTTCTAGACAGGATTTACAGGATTCAATCGGATTTGGGTTTAACGGGTCTCGTAAAAAATCGGGCTAATCCTGTCTAGTTTGTCTGATTGCGAACAGCGCGGCGCTCACCTGAGCGCCGGCTGTGCAATCAATTCCGGGTCTACCGGCGATTGCCCGTAAAAGAACGCTTCGCGCCCTGAGGACGCGGGCGATCTTCGCGCGGACGAGCTTCGTTCACGTTAAGCGCGCGGCCGTTTAATTCTTGGCCGTTGAGCGCACTCATCGCGGCGTTGCCTTGGGTGGCGTCACCCATGGTGACGAACGCGAAGCCGCGCGATTTACCCGTCATTTTGTCCATCATCAGATGGACTTCGTTGACGGTTCCGTGTTTTTCGAACAGATCCTGAAGATCGTTCTCGGTGGTCTCAAAAGAGAGATTACCTACGTACAGTTTCATTGTGTTTTGAATATGGAAAAACTACCGAGCTACAGAGCCGTTCCCGGGAATCGGGTTTCAAACCACCAATGAGCGACGCTCACCTGACGATCTACCGTGCAGTGAAGTTAAACAGAGTGTTCCAATAAGTCCGCATTATCGCCCGGATCGCGCGAAACACAACCGATCATTTCCTGCCTCCGAAACTAGACAGGATTCACACGACTGAATGGATTAAATGTTTATCCGCCTGGGTCTCGAAGAAATCGGGCTAATCTTGTCTAGTTTATTTGTCCATTTTCTTGCGATGATATACCGCAAGCATGTGGGCTGTCTTTCGAGAACCGTGTGACGAAAATGTAATTCGGTCGCGCCCGGCGTCCGCGCCCTGTTCGAAATTAAGTGGTCGCTGGATTCTCGCCGCCACCATTCTCGCTTCCGCCATGGCGTTCATCGATGGCACTGTCGTCAACGTCGCATTGCCCGCACTGCAATCGGGCCTCAACGCCACCGCTGTCGATCTTCAATGGGTGATCGAAGCCTACTCGCTCCTGCTCTCCGCGTTCCTCCTCGTTGGCGGTTCGCTCGGCGATCACTTCGGACGGCGCCGCATTTTTCTGATTGGCGTCGCGCTTTTTGCTTCGGCCTCGGCCGCGTGCGGATTCGCCGCCGACATCCGTCAACTCATCGCCGCCCGCGCGCTCCAGGGACTCGGCGCCGCGCTCCTGGTCCCCGGGAGTCTCGCTATCATCAGCAGTTCCTTTTCGGAAAACGAACGCGGTCGCGCCATCGGGACCTGGTCGGGCTTTAGCGCGATCACGACCGGCATCGGCCCGGTAATCGGCGGCTGGCTGATTGAACACGTCTCCTGGCGCGCGGTGTTTTTTATCAATCTTCCGCTTGCCCTTCTCGTCATTGCGATTTCGCTTCGGCATGTTGCGGAAAGTTCGGACAAGGAAAACACGCGAGTCGATTGGCTGGGCGCAATTTTGGCCGCGACCGGTTTAGGCGCGCTCGTTTACGGGTTGATCGAATCGTCGCGGCTCGGTTTCGCCGATCGATCGGTCATTCTTGTACTGATCGCTGCGGCTGCGCTGTTGACCGTTTTCCTCTTAATCGAAGAGAAAGCTTCTCAGCCCATGCTGCCGCTTGTCCTGTTCCGCCTCCGCACATTCACGGGAGCGAATCTGTTAACGCTCCTACTCTACGCCGCACTCGGCGGCACTTTGTTTTTTGTGCCCCTTAATTTGATTCAGGTGCAGCACTACTCGCCCACCGCGGCGGGCGCGGCTCTGCTGCCTTTCATTTTGATCATATCCCTTCTTTCACGTTGGTCCGGCGGACTGATCGTGAGTTACGGAGCAAAGCTTCCGCTTGTGGTTGGTCCGTTGATCGCCGCAATCGGGTACGGGCTTTTCCTGTTCCCAAATTTTGCTGGCAACTACTGGACAAGATTTTTTCCGCCGATCGCTGTCCTCGGTCTGGGGATGGCGATCAGCGTGGCGCCTCTCACCACCACGGTGATGAATTCCGTATCACAAAATCGCGCTGGAATTGCGTCGGGCGTCAACAACGCGGTCGCGAGAACGGCGGGACTTCTCGCCATCGCCGTTCTTGGGATCGTCATGCTCCATGTTTTCAATGAACGGCTCGACCAGCGACTGAAGGAATCCAAATTGCCGCCATCAATCTCGCAATCGTTGGAATCTCAACGCACCAAGCTCGCCGCCATCGCGATTCCGGAAGATCAGGGTTCGTGTCCGGCTTTAGAACGATCATGGCCATCGGCGCAGTCTTGGCTGTTGCCAGTGCCGTCACGGCATTGACACTGATTGAATCAAAACCGCGCCGGCAGGATTGAACTCTGCTCCTTGCCTAAGAATTATTTCGCATTCTCGTCCGGTTCGATGACTCCAAAAATATTGCCGGCTGGGTCTTGCGCATACGCCAGCCAGCCGATCTTCGGAATCGCCATCTTCGGCACGCAAATTTTACCGCCCCGTTGCTCGATCTTCTTGACTGTCTGATCAAGCGACGACACGGCGATCGTGTTCAAAGTGCCGGGGCTTTGGCCTTCGCGAGGGCGCGTCAGTCCGCCATTGATTCCGGGTGCGCTGTCGTCACCTGTCGTGATCAACCAATATTCGATCGGACCGCCTTCGAATTTGTTAAACTTCCACCCGAAAATTTCCCGGTAAAACGGTTGCACTGCCTCCGGATTGTCCGTGTAAATCTCAAAATGAGTGACGCGATTCATATGAAGATTGTGAGCTAACAGTGAACCATCAACTTCGACCTTTGGCCAATTGACTGGTACTATTCCCGTCGTTCACCGCTTGAATGAAGTCAGCGATCGGCTTCGGGGTGCCACGATCGAGCGTCGGCGCGGCTAAAAATTCATTAAAAAAATAGTTGACCGATCAGTCTAGACACTTATTTTCCTGGCATGCCCAGAGTGAGTGACATGAAGGAGCGCCTGACTGACGCGGCGTTGGATTTGATGTGGGAAAATAGCTACGGCACCACTTCGGTGGACGCGATCTGTGAGCGGGCCGGCGCAAAAAAGGGAAGCTTTTATTATTTCTTCAAGTCGAAGTCCGAGCTCACCGTCGCTGCATTGGAGGCAGAGTGGAATAAAAACAAGACGAACATGGATGCTCTTTTTTCTCCAACAATTCCGCCTCTCGAGCGCTTCGATCGTTACTTCGATTATGTTCACGGCCGTCTGGCCGAACTGAAAGAAGGATGCGGCTCCATCCTCGGTTGCCCTCTGTTAAGCATCGGAAGCGAAGTGAGTACACAGGACCAAAGCGTGCGCTCGGCCGTTGACCGCATCTGGGATCGCAAGATAAAGTATTTCGAGTCCGCTATCCGAGATGCGCACGCCCAGGGGTTAATCAATGCGCCGGATCCAGAGGCCAAGGCGCGGGCACTTTTCGCCTGTTATCACGGGACGCTCGCTCAAGCGCGCATCCAAAACGATCTCGAATTACTTCGCGATTTTAAACATGTAGCGATGGATGTTCTAGGTGTGAAACACGGCCAAGCTGTCACTTCATGAGTCCTTTTTTTTCGCCAATTGTATAGACGACCAGTCAAATATAAACCACTAGAAACCAGCAACACGAAACCCTATGAAAACTGACCAGCAATCAGAACCAGCAGTTTTCCTCCAGACAGTAAGCGGCGCGGTTTCGGACCTGAAAACGCGCCTCCAATACGATTACGAGCGGGCCTATCCCGACTTGGCCGAGATCATCCATATCGTGCTCGATGAGGAAGAAGCAAAGGCATGGGACCTGTCATTGTTCCCGCATTTGCTTCTGCCTGATTTGGTCGAGGCCCACGTCGAAAAGCTCAATCTGCAGCCGGCCGAAACGCGTCACGAGGACGTATTCGCGCCGCATCGTTTCAATCACCAACGAGCCTACGAACCAGCGATGGCTCTATGTGGATAGACAATAGT
>QHXH01000615.1:2836-4290 GCA_003222855.1 Acidobacteriota bacterium | reverse complement strand
GTTTTACGAAACAGCGCTTGCGCCGAAACGATACCGGCCTGATCGCCTTTGACGAGAACATCGTTTCTGTAAAAGGAACTTACCAGTTCACGCGCTTCATCTTTGCGCGTGGCCGGATCGATTTCGATTCGATCGCGTCAAATTACAAAGGACAGTTTCTGTTTGGTTGGACACCCAATCCGGGAACGGCGCTTTACATCGGCTATAACGATGATTTGAATCGCAATGGCTTCAACCGGTTCACCGGCCAACTTGAACCCGGTTTCCGCCGCAATGGCCGCACGTTCTTTGTAAAGATGTCCTACCTGTTTCGTAAGAGCTTCGGGTGAAGTGCAGAGACCCGACCGTGAGGGAGGGTGCAATCTTCGATCGCAAAGCGCACCGTCCTTACGGCGGCATCCACATACTTCATACTCACCAAATTATCAGCGGAATCTAACTGTGACGCGTAAGCGAGAGTGAGGAGAGATGGTTAGTAATTTCCTGCTGAGTGACCTAGACAAACGAAAGGACTAAAGGCTGATGAGAAGAGTTCTTCTTTGCGCTGTCTTAGGACTGCTCGCATGCATGACGGCGGCAGCGCAAGGGGTACAGGATCAACTTAAGATTTCGCTGAAACATAATGATGACGCAGGTGAAGTGCAGACAAGGAACCAATTGCAAAGACTATTGGCTCAGTATGACTGCTCAAAATTCATATTCACCAGAGACATCGTGATTGATCGTGATGCGGTTCCACACAGTCATCCTGTGTTAACCCTCCATACGCGGCATCGAAAAGACGACGAACTACTGCTTTCGGCTTTCGTTCACGAACAAATTCACTGGTTTTTAACCCAGCGGGGAGAGCAAACGGAGAAGGCCGTGAGAGAGGAGAGATGGTTAGTAATTTCCTAGCAGGCTGATGAAAAACTAACCTTAGCCACAGAGACACGGAGACACAGAGAAAGATGAGAGAAAATAATATAGGAATTTGTTGGCATTTCTAATTGCTCCCGGTCCTTTCTGTTCTCTGTGACTCTGCGTCTCTGTGGCGAATTTACAAACTTGTGATTTGAGCGCTCTGTATGGTGAGCCAACTATATAACTACCCTGACGGTCGGGTTTCTCCCTTCGACACTCTTAACACTCCTTAACAAATAAAGCCGAACAAACCACGGCACGCTCGCGTAAAAATGGAACAAGCGGTTTGGCAGCGCCGTCTAATGTTCGAAGCATCAAAGGGCTCCATTCCCAACCGGTTGAGAGAGAGTTAACAGGTTAGTCGTACTGCACGTCATACTGAACGGAACAGTTGATGACAGTGAACCGCCTTGTTCTCTTCATGTCGCTATGCCTCTTTATGGGCGCGGCGACGCGTACCTGCGCGCAAACAGCAAACGGGACGAAACATCCGGTCACCATTCCGCCTGAGAAATCAAAGCCAATCACAATTCCTCGGTTTGACAAGCCGC
>QHXH01000615.1:0-2765 GCA_003222855.1 Acidobacteriota bacterium | reverse complement strand
AAAATTTCTTTACATCGCTTTTCACTGTTACGACGAGCCCGACAAAATTCGCGCAACCGTCGCCAAGCGTGACGACGTCTTTGGCGAAGACAATGTGCGCGTGTTTCTTGACACTTTCAACGATCAGCGGCGGGCGTACGTGCTTGGTTGGAATCCGCTGGGCATTCAGCAGGACGGAATCATGACCGAAGGTTCGGGCACCGACTTCAGTGTCGATATTGTGATGGAATCCAAAGGCATGATTACGTCCGACGGCTGGACGCTTGAAGTCGCGATTCCCTTTAAGTCACTTCGTTACGAAGCGGGAAAAGGGAAACTCTGGGGCATTCATATCGCACGCAATATCGATCGCTTCAATGATGAATTCGACTCGTGGATGCCGATGTCACGCGACATCTCATCGCAACTCGTTCAGGAAGGACACATCACCGGACTGGAAAACATTTCGACCGAGCGTACGCTGGAGGTGATTCCCAGCGTCACGGTTTCGGAAACCGGCAAGCGAGTCAACGCCTTGACGCTGGCGCAGCTCGCGGCCAATCCGGCGCTGCTCGATCCTGGCCGGACCCTGAATGAACCGCTAAAATTTGATCTTGGCGTAACGGCAAAGTACAGCTTAACGCCGACGATTACGCTCGACCTCGCGATCAATCCCGATTTCGCCCAGGTCGAAGCCGATCAAACCGTGGTCACAGCCAATCAGCGCTTTCCGATCTTCTTTGAAGAGAAGCGTCCTTTTTTTCTGGAAGGTATCGACATCTTCAGGACGCCAATTCAGGCAGTCCACACGCGCGCAATCTCCGATCCCGATATCGCAGTAAAACTTTCCGGCAAGCGAGGCCGGAATACTTTTGGAATCTTACTTGCCAGCGATAATGCGCCCGGAAACTTTACCAAAGAAGATAGGCAAGACGCGAAGGCGCTGCCGGCGATTCAGAGGTTTCTGGACAAGAACGCTTACGTCGGAATTCTCCGTTTGAAGCGCGACGTCGGAAAACAATCCTACATTGGTTTGTTGCTGACCAGCTACAACTTCATCGAGAAGCACAACCAGCTTGGCGGCATCGACGGCCGCTTTCAGATCAGCAAGCAAAAGACGTTTAGTTTCCAGCTGCTGGGCTCGACGTCTCGCCGTTGCTTTTTCGAGCCGGCATTAGATCCGCACCGGCCCGGCCCGTCGGATGGATGTTTTGGCGGATACGATCCAGATCCGAATGACCCGAATAAACTCTCAACCACACCGACACAGACGAACAACTACTATCGCACCGGTAATGGACTCGCCTATCAATTCAGCTACAACCGCGACGGCCGCCATTTCTATTACGGCGCCAACGGAAATGGCCAGACCCGGAACTATCGCGCGGATCTGGGTTTCACGCGGCGCCTCAACACCAACTTTGAAGGCGCGTATTTGGGTTATAGCTCTGAACAGAAGCCGAAAGCGAAGCTGATCAACTGGAACTTCAACGACAATTTCGGGACCAATTTTAATTGGCAGGGGCTAAGCCAGAATTTCTACCACGAAGCGAGCGGGAATCTGAATTTTCAGCACAACACGAGTCTCGGTTTCGGAGTGGACAATGGTTACGAGCGTCTGTTTGAAGAAGAATTTGGATCAAAGAGGACGGCTACCCACTCGGGCGCTTTCTTTGGGTCGCCGGGGCGTTCGACCACACAGCACGGCTTCTATATGTTCGGCAACACCAAGCCAAGCCAGAAATATTCATTCAACATGTTTCTGAACTTCAATTGGAATTCTTTTGATTACGACTTTGGCGCCACTCCGAAATTCATTCGGGTGAGTCCTGCCGCCTTCGCCAATCCGAACGCGGCGCTCGATCCTGGGCCGGGCAAGTCAGTCGACTTAAATCTCAGCTTTAATTATCAGCCGACTAAACCGCTGAACATGTCCCTCAGTTACGAGCAGAGCAAACTGCGGCGCAACGATACAGGTCTGTTGGCCTATCAGGACAACATCTATTCATTCCGATCGACCTATCAATTCAGCCGCTTCCTTTTTGCGCGCGCGCGCATCGATTACGATACGTTATCATCTAACGCTCGCGGCCAATTCCTGTTCGGCTACACGCCAAATCCCGGGACCGCTTTCTACGTCGGCTACAACGATGATCTCACGCGCAACGGCTTCAGCCCTTTCACGCGCCAACTCGAGCCGGGCTTTCGCCGCAACGGCCGCACCTTCTTCATCAAGATGTCTTACCTGTTCAGAAAAAGCTTCGGCGGATAGTTAAGGCGACGGGGAATGAGGTCGGTACCGGGAGCGGTAGCGACCGGGTCAAACCAGAATCAATACCCGGTCGCTACCGCTTCCCGGTACTGACTCCATAACGCGCGTTCCTCAATTCAAGACCGGACTACGATGGCGACGGAACTTGCTTCGCGTTAGTATCGTGTCTCGGTGGCATTCCTGAAAGGAGAAACTATGGAAAAGCCTGCACCGGCTGATTATCCAATCGAAGAAATTCTGCGACAGCGTTGGAGTCCGCGCGCGTTTTCGGATCGAAACGTCGAAGCCAAAAAGCTCCTGAGTTTGTTTGAGGCCGCGCGTTGGGCGCCATCGTCATTCAATGAACAGCCGTGGTCGTTCATCGTCGCGACGAAAGACAAACCAGCAGAGCACACGCAGTTGTTGAATTGTTTGATGGAAAAGAATCAGCAGTGGGCAAAGCTCGCGCCCGTCTTGATGGTTTCGGCCGCCAGGCTCAATTTTGAAAAGACAGGCAAACCGAATCGTCATGCGT
>QHXH01000614.1 GCA_003222855.1 Acidobacteriota bacterium | reverse complement strand
CGTTGATATTTTCACGACAGGCATCTCAGTCGATCCGACGTTCGGCGAATTCGAAGAAGAGTTTCAGCGGCAGGATCTCGAACGCAAGCTGGGCAAACCGATCAAGCCGCACGTTGAGAAAACGGAAGTGCCGATGACTGCCAGGATAACTCTGCCCGAGGGTTCGAAAGAGATGGAATTAATCTTTGTTGCCGGAGGCCGCCGGCTGAATGTCGGACGCGGCACTGACAACGATGTCTTTCTGAATCACGCGAGCGTCTCAAAGGTTCATGCGGCCCTCAAGATGGACAGTCAGCACAATCTGCTGGTTGCGGATACCGGTTCGACGAATGGCACGCACATCAACGGCGTGCGTATCCCCTACGGTGAGGCTCGCGCAATTCAGGAAGGCGATGTCGTCGCGTTCGGTGACGTCGAAGTTCGCCTTCGCAAGGCCAACCCATGACACCGCTCGCACTATTTCTTTTTCAAACTCCAACCCCACTTCAACCCGCGAGCACTCCTGAGAAGCTGCCCGCATGGCTCACCCTGATCTATCTGTCCGGAATCGGGGTCGAGACGCCCGCCGGTCGCGCCCACCGCGCCGGCAAGTCTGCCCAAAGACATTCAAAAGCGTCTGGGCGCAACCACGACCAATCGCGGCCTGCGAGCATGGCGTTGGGCATTCGCGCTGGCGGCGATCTTCATTTTCGGCTTTCACGTTTATTGGGCGCGCTATGCCGCGGAACGCAATCCGAAATTTCAGGAACTGAGTTACAAAGATTTGCGCAATCGACGTCTTTCTGAATCGACACTGCGCGGTTGGATTTATGATCGCAAGGGCCGGCCACTTGCATACTACAGGAAAAACAACAGCGGCGAGATCGATCGCGAATATCCGATGGACTCGGCGTTGGCCCATATTTTCGGCACGGATCGCGGCGAGCCGGGCCTCGAGCGCGCTTTGTTTGGAACCGAAAGCGGCGCCGTGACCGAGGTCTGGCAAATAATCAAAGGACAAACCGTCGAACAGAAACTCAACAAGGATTACTCGCTGACAATCGACCAGGATCTTCAGCAGGCCGTCGTCGATCAACTGAAAGGAAATCACGGCGCGGTCGTTATCTTCAATCCGCAGACGGGTGAAGTGCTGGCGATGTACAGCAACCCGTCGTACAGCCTCAAACAAGTTCAGGATGATGAGTCGGCCTGGATCAAACTCGACAATGACCGGAAAGAAAGGCCGCTGCTGAATCGGGCGCTCAACGAATATTACGTGCCGGGTTCCACGTTCAAGACGTTGATGATGTACACAGCGTTTCGAAACGGAATGCAGAACACGCGCTTTAACACCGCCGGCGGTTTTTCGCCGCCGGGCTGTGGCCGCACGATCACTGATGACAATGGCGGATGCGAAGCGTGCGGCGACATCGGAATCGATTCGGCCTATCAACATTCGAGCAATATCTATTTTTCTTACCTGGGAACTCAGTTGGGCGGCGTGAAGATTCGCGACACTGCCAAGCTGGTGGGACTGGGCGCGTACGACAGTGTCAGCGGCGAGGGCCAGGGCCGGCGCGAGCCGGAGATTTGGAACGCCAGCAGCAAAGCAATCCAAAACGCGATTGCCCCGACGGAGTCGTGGCTGAAAGCCGGGCCGCATTCAACCCGGTGTGAGTTGATGTACGAAGGCTATGGGCAGGGCTACGCGTCACAGATGACACCGTTTCAAATGGCCATGCTGATTTCCGTAGCAGCGAATCTCGATGGCCGTTTGATGAAGCCGAAGATCGAAATGGGTCGGGCGCCGGAGATGTTTAGTCAGGTGTTGACGCGCGATCAGGCGCAGACGATCCGCGGAATCATGAACATGGTAACCGAAGGTGGAACTGGCACGAGCGCCATGGCGCCGGTCATTGCCGCGGGGATTCGCAGTGGCGGCAAGACGGGCACGGCGCAAAAGGATGTGCCCGTAATCGATCCGAAAACTGGCGAGCCAATGAAGAAAATCGTGATCGAAAAAGATCCTAAAGGGAAAATCATCGGACAACATCAGGAAACTGTTTTCTATGACAAGAAGCGCAGCGATGCGTGGTATCTCAGTTTTGCGCCGCTTGAGAAACCCGTCATGGCGATGGCGGTGCTGCTGGAAGGTCCGGGTCCCGGCATCAGTTTTTACGGCGGCAAGAATGCCGCGCCGATTGCGGCGCAACTGATTTTGAAGGCCAACGCACTAGGTTATTTTGGCGCGGCTGGAATACCAAATAACCAGCCTGCGAGTCCCAGAACATCGCCAACGCCGAGACGAAACAGATGATGAACAGCATGTCCAGCCCAGGCATGGCCCTTTTTTGGACCGCGCGGTACCGGAATCATGTTCCCTCCGTGGCTCAGTGGTTCTTTGTGTATTGGTGGTGAGTTTATCCAGGCTAATGCTCACCACAGAAACACTGAGTGCTCACAGAGGCACAGAGAAAATATAGGTCTCAGGACATGGTCTTTTATTAATCGAATTTTTTAGATTGTCCGTCACCAAGACAGTCACGCATCATGCGCAATCGTTTTTCGTCACATCTGCTGGTCCTGTTAGCGCTCGTCGCGATCGAAGTCGTTGGTTACTACGCGATTCACCGCGCAGCGATGATTCGCGGCTATGAAACCTCTGTAATCGGCGCGGCGCGTGATCTCCTCATGTATTTTCCCATTATTGTAATGGCGCTCTGGGTTTCGGCCTTTAAGAAGTTCAAAGGAAACTGGGTTCTCTTCACGACCGCGATTCTGCTGTTCTCAATCGGATTATTGGTCCAATACCGTCTGTACAGCGATCCGGAATACAACGCCAGGAATAAAGCCGCCGCGCGTCAGGAAAAGACCGACACGCTACGCATGCGTTATATCAATCAGAATTACGACGCGGCCAAGCGGCAGGTGATGGGATTGCCCGCGACGCCTCCCCCTGTCGAACAGGAAGCGCCGGTCAAAGAATCGAACTACACGCTGGGAAACGCGCTGACTTCCAGCTACACATGGATTCCCGTCTTCTCGTTGATTGCTTTTGCGCTGGCGTTTGCGTTTTGCGTGAATGACAGTTTCTTGTCATGGATTCAGCGCAATAGTTTCATCGTCGTCTTGTTAACGTTGATTCCTTTAGGCATCGCCATCGTGAGCTCGAGCGCCGGCAAAGCAGTCGGTAATACTACGCCCTGGGAGCCGGCAAAAGTTCCGTTCCTCCTCGGCTTCGCTGGAATTTTGACCGCGCGTTACAAGGATCTCGCGCGCACCTACTGGGGCATTCCGCCCTTTCTTTGCGCTGAAGGACTTTGGCCAGATGCTGATCTTCAGCGGGGCTTATGCAACGTTGTATCTCGTTGCCGTGCGCCGCTGGCCGCAACTCCTGGTTTTCGTTGGCTCAGTCTTTCTGGTGATCTCAATTTTGGTCATCGGCGCACTGCCGCGCGACATTCAGGAGAAGTTTCCGCTGATTCCGACCATTGCGCGCCCCGTTCAGCACGCTTTGCCGTCTCGCATTCAACAGCGATTTCATCTTTGGCTTGACGGTTTCGATCCGCCGTCGCCGGAAGAATCATGGTGGAAGAAGGACTATGACGAGGCGCTGGCGAAAGATCCGCGCCTGAAAGAACTCGCCGGACAAAGCGAGGCGATGAAAAAGAGCGTCAACACCGACGTTTGGTTCGACAAGCTTGCTTTCCAACCGGCCCAGGCAATTTTTGGTATTGCCTCGGGGAAAGCTACCGGGCGCGGCCTTGGCCTCGGTTTTCCGGAAGTCATCCCGATCGCCGATTCAGATTATGTCTACGCTGCGATTGCCGAAGAAATGGGTTTGCTGGGCGGCGCCCTGGTGGTAATCGCGGTTACGATTTTTGTGATTGCCGGAATTCGCACTTCGATAGAAGCGCGTGATATGTTTACCAAGTTGTGCGCCGCCGGTCTCACGGCTTTCATGGGCATTCAGGCGTTGGTGAACATCGGCGGAATCACGCGGGCCTTGCCAATGACCGGAATAACTTTGCCGTTTGTTAGTCACGGCGGCTTTAGCTTAATCACCAGTTTCGCGATGCTGGGCATGCTCATGGCTTTCTCACACCGAAACGCCCAGGATGCTCGGGTTGTTACCAAACTCGCGCGACAACCTGAAACCTCTATCGCTTTGGAGGCAGTCGAATGAGCACACCGTCACCCGCAAACAAAATCGAAGTTGGATCGGTTTCAGATCGAGGTCTGAGCGAGAAGCGACCGCTGAACGAGGACTCTTTGCTCGCGGATGTTGAGCGCGGAATTTTCGTTGTCGCGGACGGCGTCGGCGGGGCCGAAGCCGGCGAAGTCGCTTCCCAGACTGCGGTGGATGTTTTGGATGATGCCTTCCGCCATAAGGTCAATGACGGCGAAGACGTAGAGGACTTGATGGAGCTGGCGATTCAACGCGCGAACAGCTCGATCCATCAAATGGCCGCCGACAATCCACGCTTCTCGATGATGGCGACCACAGTCGTCGCGCTGCACCTGGAAGGCAATCGCGCCACGATAGGGCACGTGGGCGATTCCCGTCTCTATCGGGTGACCCCCGACGGGAATTTACGTCGCGAGACTGAAGATCATTCGATCGTGGAAGAAGAGGTGCGCGCCGGTCGTATGACTCCCGAACAAGCCGCGAACCATCCGAGCAAGAACGTGATTAGCCGCGCGCTCGGCGCTGAAGACTCAGTCGACGCGGACATGAAAACGATCGAGGTCGAAGAGGGCAGCGCTTTTCTTCTCTGCACTGACGGCATCACGCGCCATATTCCCGACGACGAGCTTCGCGAACTGATGACGAGCGACGCCACACCCGCGCAGCTGTGCGAAGAAATGAAACGCCGGTGTTATCAACGGGGCGCTGAAGACAATCTGACCGCGGTCATCGTGCAAGTCGGAACGCCGAAATTTGAGCGGCACGCGATCGATGACGAGCCGACGGTTTCGTTCGAATTGGAACCTCCGGCAGCGGCCCCGGCGACTGTGCCGGTTGCGGCTGACGACGTGGTCCGGCTAACACCGCCGTCGCGCATTGCGTTTCCTCCGCCAGCGCCGGTCGAACAAACTGCGCCGGCATCAACTGTCGTCGCCACGAAATCGCGCGGGCGCGGCATCTTGCGCTTCCTGGTCTTTCTTTT
>QHXH01000613.1 GCA_003222855.1 Acidobacteriota bacterium | reverse complement strand
TCACGTGTAGCCGAGTTCTCGAATCAGTTTCGCCCAAGCTATTTGCTCTTGCTTCGGATCGAACAACGGCCTCAGTTTCTTCACCCGAGACCTCAATTCAGAAAGAAACCTGGGGTCAGTTTCGGCGCGCGTAAGCAGGCGGGCGAGTTGGCGTGTGTTGCCAACCTGAAACTGCCCGGGATAATCAGCACCCAAGATGCCTGTGTTGCCTTCAATGCGCGAAGCTAGAACCGGAACCGAAGCAACTATAGATTCAGAGAGAACATTGGCGCCGCCTTCGATCCGCGACGAAATAATGCTGAGCCTGCTTGCCGCTAGAACCCGCAACGTGCGCGAACGCGACAATTCGCCCAGCCATCGATACCGAGAATTGATCCGCATTTCTCGCCGTGCGTGTTGCTCCATTTGCCTGGTCATCGCGCCGCCAATGTGAGTGATGCGGATTTCCGAAGACTGCGGCAGTAATCGCGCAGCCGCAGCCGCGCGGAAAGGATCCTTCACCGAACGCAAGTGGCCAATGACACAAACATCAAAGCCACGGCGCGATGATCGACTTAATGCTCGCCCGCGTGTTGCAGGATCGTGAACTGCTGCAGCGGATTGATAGATGACGTGTGCTTTGCGGCGAGCTGTGGTATCGAGTTCGCGGAGCGCTCCAGGGTGAAGGACGACGATCTGTATGGCCAGTTTCAAAGAGGCCTGCGCCCGACGACTGTGGTGAATGTCGCGATAGAGATCGGTGCCGGTTAACGCGACGATGATTGGCCCATCGGGATGTTTTCGACGAAATCGAGCGACGGCCGGGTGACTGCGCCGGGCGTGCAGCGCGATCAGCAGATCGTACTTTTCGTCGCGGTACTCCTGAGCGACTGAAACACGATGACCAAGCTTCCTCAGAATCTTTGCCCAACGCAACGCCGTGACTCGGTTGCCGGAGCGCGATCCTTTTGCAGCCGGAGTGACAATGCCGATTCTCATGTTTCCTGGTTACAGACCGCAAGTGCGAAATCCGGCCCACACATCGCAGCGATGCGGCTGGTAGAAGTTTCTGTAAGCGTTGTGAATCAGACGCGAACGCGTCGCCCAGCAACCGCCGCGCAAAACTTTGTGATCACCAAACCACGGCGCTGAATATTCTTTGTAAGGACCAGCGACAAAACCGGGGTAAGGAGTGAAGTCGCTCGCTGTCCATTCCCAGACGTTGCCGATCATCTGCCGGCAGCCAAACGCACTGTCACCAGCGGGCAGGGCGCAAACGTCGATGCAACCGCCGGCTTGCCAATCCAGGTTCGCGCGATTCGGATCGGGAGCTTCATCACCCCAGGGAAATCTTCGCTTGCGTTCACTGCCGCCGCCATCGGTAGTTGGCCCGGCGCTCGCGGCCATCTCCCATTCAGCTTCAGTGGGCAAGCGACGTTTGGCCCAGCGGCAAAAGGCGTCGGATTCATGCCAATTGACATGCAAGACCGGCAAATGATCTTCGAGTGGGACCAACTGATCAAAGCTGCGGCGCAGCCATTTGTCCCCATCGCGTTGCCAATAAACCGGCTGTCTTGCATCTGCGGCCTGTCGCCATTGCCAGCCGGCAGCGGACCAAAATTCTGGCTGCTCGTAACCGCCTTCAGCTACAAACGCAGCGAACTCTGCATTCGAGACTGTGGTCCGGGAAATCGAGAAGGGTTCCAACTCAACCTCGTGCGCATCCATCTCGTTGTCAAAAACAAAAGACTGATCAGGCAGGCTGCCGAGCAGAAAATGCCCGCCGGGGATCAAGGCATCGCCTAAATCGCCGAAGGCAGCCCTTTGCTGTGAATCATTATTGCCGGCTTCAAACTGAGGTTGAGGATAACCAAGCGTCTGGCGCGTGTACGAAAACGCCTCGTCGTGCATGTCTTCATGAAAAAGAACCAGCGAGAGAAAGTAGGTGGCGTCCTCGTCAAGTTCTTCTGCGGCGCCATATCGATGGATTACTCGATCCAGTACGTCTTGCATGTAAGCCAGAACCTTCGACCTCGAAAGCAAAGGAATATCCCAACGAGTTTCATGCGCCACCTTCGCCGAATCGTAGAGCGCATCGCCGTCGGGTAATATCGGCGCGCGTTTGTTCAAATGTCGCAGCACCCAGTATTCCTGAAACCAGGCGACGTGACCGATTTCCCAAAGCAGCGGGTTAACGATCTCCAGGCGCGGTCCGATCATCTGTTCGTCGGTCAGATCACCAACCAGCGCCAGCGTGCGCCGGCGCGCCTCGCGCAACGATTCGATAAAGTGGTTCATGTCACGAGCCGACAGGATAGAAGAATTCTGAAGAGGACTAATTCTATCTGGCTTTAGTGCTCCTCACTAGGACTGTTCTCATCATTATGGTAGGAAATACTGATTGCTTTAACCGGCTACGGGCAGAATGCGACCGGCAACAGTCTCAAGAAGCCGGCTTCTATCACCTGATCAAGCCGGTCAATACCCAGGAACTTGATTACGAACTTTCTTAGACGCAATACAAAATGTCTTATTTCTTGCGCCCATTAGTCTCTGGTTCCTCAGCCCAAAAGATCCAGCGCGCACCGTTCTTGTGTTTCTCACGGGAGGCCATCAAACCGTGTTCTTCGAGACGAGTGCGCGCGCCGCGGTACATATTTGCGAACAGGCACGGAGTGAGGTCAGTTAATTTCCAACCTTGTTCTGAAAGTCCGGTTTTGCGAAATGCGCGTTCCATCTTCTGGTGTTTTTTTTCAAATAGCTTGGCCAACGCTTTACTCATCTCTTCGCATAGCGCCTTAAACTCCTCGCACTGATCCGCCTTGAACACAGGAAAGTTTAGTTCGTAGTAGCGTTCAGCCGGATGAGTCTTTTCCCAATCAACGGCTTCGCGCAAGAGTTCACTGCGTAGCATATCAGTGACATGAGTGTGAACACTCGGAGCCGAGAGGCCGAGTGCCTCAGCGATTTGAGTGATCGTATTCGGACCTTCGGCCAGGACATTTAGAATCTGCTCTTTGGTTCCGTTTGGCAGCAATCTGTTTTTGGTGATCTCGGCCCACGGATCGCTGTAGGCTCCTTCTCTGGATGAGACACATTCGCACGGAAAACGTAGTCCGTTGAATCCATCAGGTACACTCATATTGTTAGTAGCAGCGGTCGGCTTTCCAATTAAAAGGGGAACGCGTTTTCGGGAGGGCCGACGCGGATTATATCAGTGTTTAAAGTCGTTCCTTCCGGAAAAAACTGATGCTCTCAAAATACACAATTTCGCAACATCTCTTGCTCATTCGGGTCTTTACAATTTCATTTTTAGGGCATAGCCTAAGAGCGTTCCATATAGAACTTCCCTCAAAGAAGCCCCCTTCACAGGGCTCGCGAGCACACACACGCGAACCCNNGACGCGATCCCCTGAATTGAAAAACCGGAGGCGCAGCGGCACATGCGCGCTGAGAGAAAGATTCGGCGAATGAAGAATCGGGAAATCGGCTATGCGCTGATGAGGATCACATATGGCGTGATCTTCCTGTTTTATGGAATTGGAAAATTCAGGGGTGGCCTCGGCAATTTTGTCGGCGGCATGAATCAGCAGTTTTCAGGAAAACTGCCCGCCGCGATGGTGATGCCGTTCGCCTACACAATTCCTTTCGTCGAAACGATTTCGGGAGCATTGATCTTCCTGGGATTGCTTACACGGGCTGGATTAACGTTGTCGGGCCTCTTGCTGATAGGTCTGACGTTTGGAGTGGTGATGTTGGGCCAGGCTCCGACGGTAGCGCACAACCTACAATACGTGTTGGTGAACTTTGTGTTGCTCTGGTTTGTCGATCTAAATCGTTATTCGGTGGACGGTTTATTGGAGCGGAAACCCGCGGCGGGTTTCACAAATTGATTGGGCCGTCTTCGTTTGGTGAAGAGTTACAAACTATCGGGCGCGGTAGTAGTGCCCTGGTTTGGTGTGGCACGCGCATCTTGCGCGTGAACTCACGCGGGACGCCCGTGCATTGAAACTATAGTGAAACGCGCAGTGCCTGAGATTCAGCAAGTAATCGATCTAACGAATCATAGTGCAGGTTTGAATCCTTATTATCGAGGACACAATCTGGAAACAGATCGCACATTAACAGAGAGTCGTCTGTGATGATCGATTGGTGGGACAAGCAAATTCAAAGAGCGGACCAGTTAGCGCCACAGGCTAACGGCTCCAAAGAACTGCTGACGTTTTACGCGCAGTTACTCCGGGCGCAGAGGTATATCTACGACTACTTGCGCAGCCGAGAAGGTTGGCTTCCGTCCGGTGATCTTGAAAGCGATTGGCTGGTGCTTAATGAAGTGGTTCCTGGATTCCTGAAAGCCGTTGAAAAATATGGGCCCGCAACGCTGGCTGCTGAGGCTCATGATTTATCGGCGACAAGTGATGATGTGTTAGCTGAAAGACTAATCACTCATTGGCGAAGTGCATCGGACATTCAGTTCTTCGAAAAAGCATTCTTGCAGCCTTACCTCCGATGGTTGGCTAAGTCAGACGCCAGACCAGTAGGCCGAGAGATTTCCGCGAGCGAACGTTATTGCCCTTTCTGCGGTGGTAATCCACAGGTTAGTTTCCTCCAAAACAAAGAGACGACCGCCGAGAGCGGCAACCGTGATCTGATCTGCGCGAGTTGTCTCTCGTCTTGGGAATTTCGGCGCGTAGTCTGCGCGAACTGCGGCGAGGAACGGCCTGCGAAGCTCGGATATTTTCATTCGCCAGAGTTCGACCATGTGCGGATTGAAGCCTGTGACACGTGCAAGCATTACATTAAAGGAATCGATCTGACTCGTGCTGGATTCGCCGCGCCGCTGATCGATGAAATTGACGCTGCCCCTTTGGATCTGTGGGCGCGCGAAC
>QHXH01000612.1 GCA_003222855.1 Acidobacteriota bacterium | reverse complement strand
CGATAAGCCGGCCATAATCACCGAGCGAGCGTGCCATTAACGCAGCGCGAACCGGCGCAGTCCACCCTGCTTGAGCTGGCGGACCTAGGCGATGCTCTGGTAATTGCCGGAGGCTTGCATACAGGCCCAGCAGTCCGAGACAGCAAGCAAGTGCACCAATGCGGATGCGCAAGGACACGCGTCTCTCAATGAAGAGGATATGAGTTGCGAAAAGAGCGACCCAAACGAGGCCGATCTCGCGCGAAAGCAACGCGAGCAAGCCGCAGATAACTGCAAGGAAATAAATGAAAGCACAAGCCAACGGCCGCTGTGCAATGCGTCGCGCACGCAGAAACAGCAGCCAGCCGGCAGCCGCAAAGAAGAAGGCGAGACTATCGGCGCGGCCGGAAATGTAATCAACCGCCGCGCTATGAACCGGATGCACTGCCCAAAGCAGAGCAATCACAAAAGCGGCATGCGATATCCATGGCATCTGCCTTAGCGCGCGAGCGCGAACTGGCAGCGGACGTCGGCTCAGGCAGAGCGAGGCAAATAGTTGTCGAAGAAGAAAGTAGAGCAAGACGCCGCTCCCGGCGTGCAAGAGCACATTGGTGAGATGAAAACCGAACTCGTTCGTGTTCCAGAAAAAGTAATCGACGATGAACGAGATGTTTTGGACCGGCCGATAATGGGCCGAAAACGAATCTAAAAATAAATAATGCCGAAACGCCTCCAAAACCAGCAGCGGACTCTTAATGAATGGGTTTTCGTACGACAGGTATTGGTCGTCCCAAATCCGTTGCCCTTGCAAAGCGGGCGAATGCACCAAAATCGCAGCAGCCGCGAGAACAACGCAATGGAGCCGACCAGCGTTAAGCAAACGCACGATCGTTGTCTTCCGTGACGAGGTTGGCGACGATCTCGAAGACCGTTCTTCTAACCGGTCGTCTGCTGGCCTAACGAGTGGGATTGAGACACGCATCGGCGCTTTCAGCAAAACACAGGAGCGTCCCTTCCTATGCCAACGGGCGTGCCCGTCATGACAGTAAAGGCCACGCCTACGGTGAGTAGGGCGACCAGAAGCCGGTGTCCGCTACGTCCGACAAAGTGGCATAAGCACCCGCCGGAACCGTCGGCAAAGTATCAACCGCTTGCCCACCGTAATCGTCTCCAAAGAGGTCCTGCCCACTCGCGTAAAGACGGGTATCTTTCTTAAGATAATTGGTCCAATCCTGGACACCAACGGTGTCGCCGCTCTTTCGGGCGGTCTCGATTGCGTATTGGTCCACCGCTCCGTCAATCAGCCGAAGATCGTTTAATATCTTGGACGCTTGCGAGCGTTTCCGGGCGCGGAGAAAGCCAGGCACTGCGATCGCGGCCAGCAATGCGATGATTGCGACCACGATCATGATTTCCACCAAGGTGAAGCCGGCGTGTTTGGTTTGAAGTTTTCTAAACATGATTGCGTTTCTCTTTTATTTTGTTCGTAGGCGAGTCGCAATCGCCGGATCCTTATCCGCTTCTCACGACTCATTCCCTGCCACTCCGGCTAGCCGCGAATGACAGGAGAATGAATCGTCAGATTCGTTACGGACCGTATGGCGACCAGAAACCGGTGTTGGCCACGTCGGACAACACTGCGAGGTCCGCCGCAGGTACCTGTGGGATGGTATCTACGGCCTGGGCACCGTAAGCGGTACCCAGAAGGCTCTTGCCCGAATTGTAAAGGAGCGAACCCTTCTTCAAGTAGTTCGTCCAATCGGCAACGGCGACGGTGTCGCCAGTTTTCCGGTTTGTCTCGATCGCGTACTGGTCACACGCTGAGTCGATCATACGCAGATCGTTCAGAATGCGGCTGGCTTGCGAGCGTTTGCGCGCCCGGAGAAACCCCGGCACGGCAATGGCCGCAAGTAACGCGATGATCGCAACCACGATCATGATTTCCACGAGGGTGAAGCCCCCGCGGCGTTTATTGATGGCGTTTAACATGCTATTTGCTTTCTTTATCTCTTGTTTGTTTGACTGCGCTCCGCGATACCGATCGCGAAGTGACCTTTGATGAGCAGTGTTAATGCCAAACCCGGTGAAATCTGACCCGCCCGCCGGACGCTTTTCCCTCGGCCTCGGGCACTTCGTCTTCATCGGGGTGCTTCTGCTTCGCCTCTGGGCGCTGGTTCGCCTTACGCACTCGCCCCTTCTGCTGCCAACCCGAGGCGACATGCATTTCTATGACGATTGGGCCAAAGACATTCTCCACGGCCAGTTCACCCAACCCCTCGCCTTCTATGGATTACCCGGCTATGCCTATCTCCTCGCGTTTCTTTACAAACTTTTCGGCGAAAACCCGTTTGTTCCCGGCTTGCTCCAGGCGGCTCTCGACGCCG
>QHXH01000611.1 GCA_003222855.1 Acidobacteriota bacterium | reverse complement strand
CATGCAATTGCAGGCGGCGATGACGGTCGGACAACTGAGCGCAAGGGACCTGGTCCAAGGTTATCTGAATCGCATCCAACAACTGAATCCAACGCTGCATGCGGTGATTGAAACGAACCCCAATGCAACCGCGATTGCAGTCGGTCTTGATAACGAACGGAAAAGGGGCTACGTCCGTGGACCGCTGCACGGAATTCCGCTGCTGATCAAAGACAACATCGCGACCCTCGACAACATGCAGACCACTGCAGGCTCGCTTGCGCTTTACGGGAGCAACGTTCCCGCCGACGCGCCGTTGATTCAAAAACTTCGCGCCGCGGGGGTCATCAGTCTTGGCAAATCGAATCTCGGCGAGTGGGCGAACTTCCGCGGATTCGACAATGTATATCCTCTGGCCGTCGGTTGGAGCGCGCGCGGCGGGGACACAAAAAATGCTTACGACTTGAGCTACACATCATGGGGTTCAAGCTCCGGTTCGGGTGCAGCCGCGGCGGCAAGTCTGTGCGCGGCGGCGGTTGGCACCGAGACTGACGGTTCCATCACTGGTCCGTCCGCCGTTGAAAACATCTTTGGCTTAAAGCCGACGCTCGGGCTCATCTCGCAGGACGGAATCGTTCCGGTCAGTCATCAACAAGACACCGCCGGTCCCATGGCTCGTAGTGTGACCGACGTCGCGATTCTGCTCGGCATCATGCAAACACCCTTCGGCGCCGTTGCTGGGCAGCCGCTGCCAAGCGATTACACGCGATTTCTGCAACGCGGTTCGCTGCAGGGTAAACGGATCGGCCGTGACGTTCGCTATTTCGATTACAGCTACTACGGGAGCGGCATTCCCGGCGACGAAGAGACGGTCGCTTTCGCGGAAAACGCGTTGGCCGTGATGGAAAGTCTGGGTGCGACAATTGTCCCCACCGACACCGGCGACGTGTTCGCTTACGCCGGCGACGAGTCCACCGCATTGATGTTCGAGTTCAAAACGCAAATCGCGCAATATTTGCAAACGTTATCGCACACCAACCTTCGCACACTGGCGGACTTGATCGCTTTTGATAA
>QHXH01000610.1:1304-4161 GCA_003222855.1 Acidobacteriota bacterium | reverse complement strand
TCCCCACCGAGATCGCCAAATCCGATTTCCTCAAACCGGATATCGCTTCGCTACAAGGGGCAGCGCCGTCGTAGTGAAGAGTAAACGACTTCGTTCAACGCACAGATGGAAAACGTCTTTTGCGCAAACAGGCCGAAAATCGAATCCATCGTGAAAGCTCGGTGGCGCCACATTTGCCTCGATCCTCGAAGCGAATCGGCTTGCCGCGGCTTCCCTGAATGTAAACCGTAATGCGGAACTATGAACCGGCAGCTACGGATAATTTAGGCCGCGATATGACAATCGTGCGGCTGATACGCTTGAGGCGCGAAAAACAAAAGGCTCGTCGTTGTGCGGCCGCTCTTGTCCTGGGCTCAATCGTGACTAGCATCACGATGATTACGTCTACGTCCGGCGATTCTCGATACCTGGTCGCGCCTTTGCTGATGCTCGCGTGCCTTGTGGCAGTCTACACGGCAGTTTTGTGGAGCCGCGATGGTCGGCTGCCAGTATTTGAGGTCGGCACGCTGCTCGTCGCTGCAACATTCGTTTACTCTGCCGTTCCATTACTCGGGTTTATCGCGATGGGGCACCAGTGGGCACCCTGGGTCGACAATCGCTTGCTCGCTTACCCGTTTGATGCCTATGAGATCGCTTTGTTCGGGTGGCGTGACGCTTTATATCTTGGAACGTTCATCGGTGTTTACCTGCTGGTTCGCAGGAGCGTGAGTGCGCGGAGCGCGCCATTAGAACCGGTCCCTGCTCCATTGATTGCCGCGATCGTCATCGTCGTTGCCGTCTTGTATGCCTACAAAATTGCCATAATGGTGGGATATGGGATTGATTTTGGTACCCCGTACAGCAGTACTGCGGAGTTGGTCGCCCGTGTCGCACAAATGCCGCTCGTTCTATTGCAAATTACGGTGATCGTCCTTGCCGCGTTTCTTGTAGTGAAAGAGGCGCTGCTTCTGGTGATGATCCGGAAGTGGCGATCACTGAAGTGGAGATTCATTCTCGTTGCTGTGTTGATCGTCGAGGTTATAGCTGTTGCCGTACGGATGGGCGGTCGGGCTGAGGCGGTGCTGCTCTTGCTCGCCTTCGCGGCGCTATACGACCGATTCGTGCGGCCTGTGCGTCTCAAATGGATAACGATCGGAGGCGTATTACTGATCGCCGGGTTTCTTATCCAAGGTCATTTGCGCGGCCTTCTTACTCTCCGCGAGCTCACCATTTCGAACGCGCTTACAACGAGCAATGAGTTCCAGAGTCTTTTTACCACCTCTTACGATCTCTATCAGCGAAAGCATCTTGGCGTTCTCGGACCGGTTCCATGGCAAATATATGCCAGCGATTTTTATCTTCTCGTGCCTCAACAATTGTTGCCCTTCGCAAAGATTGATCCTGCAGAGTGGTATCTCGACGTCCTCGGGATTCGCGGAAAGGGCGTCGGGTTCATGTTTGGGGTCATGTCGCAGGCTGTCCTCGGTTTGGATTGGATCGAGCTAATCATACGAGGTGCGGTACTTGGCGTCGCTTTCGGTGCACTGCATCGTTGGTACGTGCGGCATGCATCTAGTTTCTGGGCGACGCTGTTTTATTTGTTTGTCGGAATTTGGAGTTTCTACACTTTTCGTGCCACCACCTTTTGGTTCGTGCACTTCATTGTCTACGAATTCGTACCGGTTATGATTGTCATCAAGACTGTCGAATATGCTCTACGGCGCGGTTACTTAGTGGAACTAGGCGGGCGCGGGGCGGTATACCCAGCCGCTACACAGTAATGTCTTCCCTGAGAATGTCACGGCCGGATGCTGAAACTTTACGTGAGTCGCTCCAGCCGGAATCACGGCTCCTACAGATGCTACAGGACGTCGCGTTATCAATCACGGCGCCATCCATCACTGGACGCATCGGCCGGTACATCCTTCGGCAGATTCGGAGCGGGGTACTGAGCGCCTATGATCCCGCCGTCATCTATGAGTTGGCAGGATCCAAACTGCTTTTACCTTTCTCTCATCAACTTCCGTATATTTTGCAGTTGTGTCCTGAATACACAATGAACATCGCCCGATTAGCGAAGCACGTGCAGGACAAGTACAGTGACATGGCCATTATCGATATTGGTGCGAACGTGGGAGACACACTTGCGATTATACGAAGTACGGTCGACGCCCCCGTCCTATGCATCGAGGGCGAGGACCGATTTTTTGCCTTGCTGGAGGGAAATGCGAAGCGCTTTTCGAATGTCGAGCTTGCGCATGCCTTTGTCGGTACGGATGTGTTGCCGGCCTCGTTTAAGGTTTCCTCAAATGGAGGCACCGCGCGTTTGACGGCAACGGACTCCCAGGATACGGTACCGATGCGGACGCTGGACGCGATTCTTGATGAACATCCATCGTTCCGCGCGACGTTACAATTGATCAAAATTGATACCGATGGATTTGATGTCCCAATTCTTCTCAGTTCACTCGATCTCCTCGGCAGGCGACGGCCGGTAGTGTTTTTTGAATATTCACCCTTCCACCTCACTCAATTGCATGTCGATGGTTTACGGGTTTTCGAGCGACTGCGGGAAATTGGCTTCGCACTTGCGATTATCTGGGAGAACGGAGGGGAGTTTCTTCTGAGTGCCGATCTTGGAGATGAGCGACTCTTCCAGGATCTGCATCACTACTACAGTGGCCGCCGCGGTGGGAAATACTGTGACATTGCTCTGTTTGCTGCACACGATCGAGATGTCTTTGACGCTGTTCGAGCTGGCGAGATCACATTGTTTCAAGCTCTGCGGGGCGCGCCATGAGCGATCCGCGTGTAAGTGTCATATTGTCGGTCTATAACGGGGACCGATTCATCCGTGAGGCGATTGAATCGGTGCTCT
>QHXH01000610.1:0-1258 GCA_003222855.1 Acidobacteriota bacterium | reverse complement strand
GATTCTCGGATTCGGTTCATTGAAAACACGAAAAATCTGGGGCTCACGCGATCGCTCAACGTGGGACTTCGCCAAGCGCACGCACCGCTCATTGCGCGGCAGGATGCTGATGACATCTCACATCCTCTCCGTCTCGAGAAACAGGTCGGATTCATGGACTTGCATCCGACTGTCGCACTGCTCGGTACGCAGGCGCAAGTCATCGACGCTGATGGCGTGCCGATCGCCTATCCCGAGCACCGTAAAGCTACGCAGGCGGAGAGCATCCTTTGGCAAATGGCTGTAGATTCCGCATTTGTGCACACGTCTGTCATCTTCAGGCGAGATGTTGTCCTAGGCCGACTCGGCGGTTACGATGAGACATATACAAACGGTCAGGATGCTGATCTGTGGTCGCGTCTGGCCGGAAAGTATGGAGTTCGAAATCTTCCCGATACTCTTGTCAGAAGCCGCGTACACGCTGGATCGATTTCAGTAAGAAAACGCTTTGTCACGCCTGACGCAATCCGCAGGGGTGAATCGATTTATTTGCGCACACTGCGCCGAGTCGTCCCCTCGGAAATCGTACCGGATGACTGGGTACCTCTATACGTCGGGGTATATGTAGGGAGGATTTTTTCAGCTGTCGAAACCGACACGCTGTTTCAAGGACTGCGGTCCATCGGTCGTTATTTTTCCTCTGTGGAGCGCAATCCCGTCGTCACGAATGAATTCCGCTGTGTGTTGAGCGCGAAATTCATGCTACTTGCTGCGCATTTTCGCTCTTCGCATCCGTTGCTTGCTGCACGCGCTTTCTCGAACGCTGTGCATTACGAGCGCGGAATTGTGTCCTCGCAGTTGCGCCGCCATTTTGGCCGGGGGCGGCGTCGGCTTTCGCCCGCATAAGATCGGATTCTAAGCGTAGGCAGTTTATGACCGCTCACGGTGACGAGGCGCTTTCCGTTTACAAAACACCCGCAGGATTTGCGGTTCCGCCAGAAGCCACCCGTAGTAGTGGTGGCGAGGATCCGCTGAGAGACGCGCCGTTCATTAAGCGGTTTCTGCACCACTTTCGGACGGAAAGAGCACCCTTTCGATGGCTGCTTTCACGTGTGCTTTACCGCAGCAGACTCGGTTCGCTGATTAAGTTTAGCCGTGGATCATACCGCATGCATTTCTTCGCAACGAGCATGACTCTCTCGGCGTGGGACGATTCGCGCGCATGGCGGGATGACGAAGTCTTCCTCAGGCGAGTACTCCGCGAGGGTGATTTGGTGGT
>QHXH01000609.1 GCA_003222855.1 Acidobacteriota bacterium | reverse complement strand
GAAGAACGATAAGGTCGTCAGAGCTTTGATCGTGGTCCATGGGCAGGGGCGCGATGCCGATAATTATTTTCGCACCAGCCTGGCGGCTGCGTTTCTGGCGAACGCGTTTTCAGATACGATTGTGATCTCGCCCAGGTTTGCTTCGAACAACGGCACCGGATGTCGCGACACGCTTGAGCCGAACGAAGTGAATTGGCCATGCGGGGGCGATAGTTGGCGATCCGGCGGCGTGGCCACAAACAACGCGAATCTGACTTCGTACGATTTCATGGATGCGATTGTTCGAGCGCTGGCGCGCAAAGAAACTTTTCCCAATCTGAAAGCGATTGTGATCTCCGGCCATTCAGCCGGCGGGCAATTCGTCACTCGTTACGAGATGGGTAATCAAGTTCATGAATCGATCTCGATCCCGATCACCTACGTCGTGGCAAATCCTTCGAGTTATTCATATCTTGATCCGGAGCGGCCTTTGGGAACCAACAACGAGCTGCGCGCGTTTGGTGACGCGCGCAACTGCACGACTTACGATAGCTGGCCTTACGGTCTAAAGAACCGGACGGGCTACACCGCGAAGATTGCTGACGATCAATTGAAGAAGCAGTTGGCGGCGCGGCCCGTGACCTATTTGCTTGGAGAAATCGACATCCTGCCGCTAGGCGGATTCGATTCGTCATGTCCAGCAATGGCCCAGGGACCGACGCGGCTCGCGCGCGGGCAATCGTTCGCGGCTTATGTGAAGGCGAAGTACAAAGCGCAACATCAAGTGGTGGTTGTTCCGCTGTGCGGCCACAACGCCCGCTGCATGTTTACGGCCGAGATTGCCTTGCCGATTTTGTTTCCGAAGGGGTGAGGAAGCGCCCGCTGGAGCGCCCGCATCCTTGCGGGCGGTTCGCATGCATCCTGCATGCGGTTGTATGAGCTATGACTCAACTCTCACCAGGCTGGCATAGCCGCGGTTACCTTCCACATTTCGATGGAGGTGAGTTAGCTCAATTCATTACGTTTCGATTATTTGACTCGTTGCCGAAGGCCATTCTAATCCAATGGAAAGAAGAGCTGAGACTTGAAAAGAGCGCAGAAGCCGAATCCGTCATGCGACGCAGGGTCGAAGCTTACCTGGACCAGGGTCACGGTAGTTGCTATTTGAAGAATGTCGAAGTGGCGACAATGGTTCAAAACGCTTTGTTGTTTCACGACCGACTCAAGTATCGCTTATCTGCCTGGGTGGTTATGCCAAACCATGTGCATCTACTCTGCACGCCGCTGGGATACAGCCTCGCGCAAATCATGCATTCGATAAAGTCTTTCACCGCAAGCGAGGCCAACAAAATGCTCAATCGGGCGGGACGATTCTGGCAAAAGGAATATTTCGATCGATATATTCGGAATGCGAGACACTACGCCAAAGTCGTTGCTTATATTGAGAATAATCCGGTAAAGGCAAATCTTTGCAAAAAGGCGAGCGATTGGCCTTTCAGTAGCGCGCACTTTCGCGAGAGGTAATGCGCGCAAGGATGCGCGCGAACCGCCCGCAGGGATGCGGGCGCTCCTATGCTCCTATGGAAAATTCGCACGCGGCTGCA
>QHXH01000608.1 GCA_003222855.1 Acidobacteriota bacterium | reverse complement strand
GAGCTCGCCCGGGAGCTTCGGCGCACCTATCGCAACCCGGGCTTGCACCTCGACCACCGGCCGACGTGAAGAACCCCGACCACCGCGCTGTGAGGGTCCGCGTTGGAACCGCGCATTCAAGCGCTCGAGGTAGGCTTGGCCGTGTTCAACACGAGGCCGAGGCCCAGCGAATCTTCTACCCAAGCAATGCCTACGCAGAACGGCCACGGCTGATTAAGGAAGCTGAATATTGAACACGTGTTGCGCTTCGCCGTGGGGGGCAACGCGCTCAGCCCACTACAGCTATGAGCCGCCGATTTGAAATGCTAAACCAAGAGAGGCTTTTCTGATGTGGATCAGCGAAAAACCCTCCGCCATGTCCTCCGTGCTCGCACTCGTGAGAGCAGTCAGTGCCTCATCGTGCACCGCGACGCGAATAGATAGACCGACGGGAATCCATCCCGAGAACTCGCCAAGACTTTTGGCCAATGCGCGCGAGCGGCTTGTAAGCGGAGGCGATGCTTTTGTCAACCATCCCTAGCGAAGAGGTCCTCTTTCACCCGTCTTCCGGCAGTGATTGGAATGGCAGGGTATTCGAATGGAATCACGATATCTATCGGGCCATTGGGCCATGCTACGTAGACGTGCTCGCAAAACTGCTTCACGAGGGCGTCCTACGGAAATTGACTGAGCAGGGACTACTGATCCAGACCGAGGTAACTCCTCTTCATCTGGACGGCTATCCCATGGTTGTCAAGCATCGTCGCCTGCCATTCGTGTCATATGCCGCCGAGTGGAGCGCTACGATGATGAAGGACGTGGCGCTGCTTCTGATCGATCTCGAACGCGAGCTGGTTCCCTTCGGACTAAGTAACCATGATGTTAATCCCTGGAACGTCCTGTTTGACTGGACCAAGCCGATCTTTGTAGACCTTGGGGCTATTATGCCTTTGGAAACAGACACGATCTGGCCAGCGACCAAGCGGAATGCGTTTTGGCCTGCTTACGATCAGTTCTGCCAACTCATTTTGTATCCGTTGTATCTCATGTCATGGGGCCACGCGCGTATCGCGCGATCTCTGTTGAACGATTACAAGGGTGTTTTGAAGGCAGAGTTTCTCAAACTGTCCCCACATGCGCCCTGTCGACACCAAACAGCTCTGCCACAGCTAGGCCGGAGCGTAGCCCGGCGAGCGGCCCAGATGGCGCAACGTTTCCTTCCACAAACAGTGCGCTCGGTCGTCAAGACAAGACTCCTGCGGGAAAGGATCGCAGCACCTGGTCCGAAGCCTGATATCGCGTCCAGGCTTCGATTTCTCGATCGCTGTCGGCAAGAGGTTGAGTCTATAAAGCTAGAGCCTTCTGACCGGTACTGGTCTGACTATTACAATGCGTTTCATGGAGGACAGGTCCCACCTTTCAACGAGACACCCGAATGGACTGTTAAGAACCACAACGTATTTAAGATCCTCCGCGCCCTAGGCCCTCAGACGATCTTAGACATGGGCAGCAATACGGGCTGGTATTCACAACTGGCGGCCACCAACGGCAATCAGGTCGTCGCTTTCGACACGGACGAGACGTGCGTCGATCAACTTTACTATCGTGCTCGGACCAATAATCTGGCAGTTCTGCCTCTGGTCATGGATTTTAGAAGCCCTTCGCCGGGTGCTGGTCCATGCAATAACTGGCTACTCCCGGCTACCGAACGCCTGCAGTGCGACATGGTTCTGGCCCTCGCGGTGGTTCACCATCTCGTCTCTAAGCGGTACCTCACTTTCGGTCAGATCGCGCAGACGCTCAGTATGTTCGCCAAGAGGAGGGTGCTTGTCGAATTCATGCCGCCGGAGGATCAATACGTTCGCGATTGGCGCACCAGGGAATTCGATTGGTACACAACGGACAATTTTCTTTCCTCTCTGAAACAACACTTCTCACGGCTTCAGATCTTAGAATCGTATCCGTCCCCGAGAAAGCTCATCCTTTGCGAAAGGTAAACGCGAATCAATCATGACTCTTCGCCGGACCGCCGAACGTATCCTGCCACCGATAGTTGTTGACGCCGCGAGGTATCTCCTACGCAACAGTCTGCGTGGAGAAGCCTCGGGGATGCGTCCGGAGTGGGAATACATGCCAGATGGCTGGCAGACCCAGGACCCACATATTCAGGGTTGGAACGTCGAAAGTGTTGTCGCGGCGCAAGAGAAGAAGTGGCCCAAGTTCCTGCAATTGTTGCAGGGGCCCGGCACTCTGGGAATCGCGCACGAGGCCTCGACGCCGTCTAATGACGACTTCGCCGCGCACAATATTCTGATGTCTTACGGCTTCGTCTTAGCCATGACTGCGAGAAAGCGCGATTGCGTATCATTGCTTGACTGGGGTGGAGGCATCGGGCATTACTCCGCGATCAGCAAAGCCCTCGTTCCAGAAACCACCATCGAATATTATTGCAAGGATTTGAGCCTCTTTTGTCAATCTGGTCGCGAACTTCTTCCGGACGCGACGTTCTACGACAACGAGGAGGAGTGTTTCAAGCAGACTTATGATTTGGTCTTCGTAAGCGGCTCGCTTCA